>CAJBES010000097.1 GCA_903952145.1 uncultured Opitutaceae bacterium
CGCGGCGGCTTGGCGTCAAACTTCGCCTGCTGCCCGGGGTTGAGCACCGCGCGGATCTTTTCGCCCGTCACCTTGCGGGTCGCCTGCAGCTTTTCGCGGCGCTGTTCCTGAGTCAGTGTTTTGTCATCGCGGAAAGCGCGGCCCTGCTCGGCCTGCTCCTTCATGATCGCACCGATTTTTCCCTGCTGCTCGGCGGTCAACCCGAGGTGTTCGGTCATGGCCTGCCGGCGCTCTTTGGCTCCGCCAGGGCCACCGGGACCGCGCTCATGGCGGGGCGGCGCGGCAGGGGCATCGGCCGCGCGCACGACGGGACTGGCCACGGCAATTGAAAGCAGGGAGAGAACGGCCACTAAACGTATCTTATTATTCACGTATGGATTGGGTTTTTGTTGAATGCGAACTCCACCTGAAAGGTGCAGCATGGGGACAAAGACGCCGCCGCCCACCGGCGGTTACAGGCGGGCGACAAGCGCTGCGGCAACCTCACTCGCCGGGGCGCGGGCGGCGGAAATTGACCCCCATCAATTCAAGCCGCGCCAGCAACGGCTCGAGCCGGGCACGGAAATCCGCCCAGTCTTTCCGCACCAATGGTGACCAGCCGACCTCGGCCAGTGCGCTCAAGCGCGGGAAAGCCATGTATTCGAGGTTCGCGGCATTCGGAATGTATTCACCCCACATATTGCCCTGCACGCCGAGCACCTGCTTCTCCTGTCCGCGCTTCAAACCCGGTGGCATGGGGTCGAGCTGGTAGACATCTTCCAACAAAATAAGGCCGCCCCACGCTTCGGGCTCGTTGGCGCCCTTCGGATCCACCTGGTAGAAATTGAGGTAACAGTGACTCGTCGGTGACATCACCACGTCGTTGCCGTGCGCGATAGCGTGCTCCGCCCATTTCCAGTCGCGCCACACCATCATGGTCGCCGTCGGCGAGAGGCCGCCCTCCTGAATTTCATCCCAGCCGATGAGCCGGCGGCCGTGCGCAGCGATAATTTTCTCCACGCGCCGGATAAACCAGCTCTGCAACTCGTGCTCGTCCTTCAACCCCTGCTGCCGGATGACCTGCTGCGCCAAGGCGGATTTCTCCCACTGGTCCTTGACCGCCTCGTCGCCGCCAATGTGAACATAGGTAGAAGGGAAAATCGCGACGACCTCCGCCAGAACATCCGCAAGGAATTCAAACACCTCCTCGCTCGGTGCATAGGTATAAGTGTGAATTCCCCAATGCGCTGAAACGGTCGGAGCGAAGCCCGGCACATCACGGTTGCCCAGCTCAGGATACGCCGCGATCGCCGCCGCCGCGTGCCCGGGCAACTCCACCTCGGGCACGACGGTGATGAAGCGCTCCGCCGCGTAGGCCACGATTTCCCGTGCCTGTGCCTGCGTGTAATAACCGCCGTAGGGTGTGCCATCACCGACTTCCCGGTTGCCATAGACGGGCGACTCCGCGCGCCACGCGCCGATCCCGGTGAGTTTCGGGTATTTTTTGATTTCCAGGCGCCAGCCCTGATCGTCGATCAGGTGCCAGTGCATGACGTTGAGCTTGTGCAACGCCATCGCGTCGAGGAAGCGCTTCGTCTCCGCCACGGATAGGAAGCGCCGCGCCGGGTCCAGCATCGCGCCGCGCCAGCCAAAACGCGGCCGGTCGGTGATCTCCAGCGCCGGCACCGCCAACCCCACGGCCGCGCCCACCCCGAATTTTTCCGTCTCCGGCGGGAGCAACTGCCGCAGCGACTGCGTACCGTAGAACACGCCCGCCGGTGTGCCGGCGCGGATCGTCACGCCTGCAGCCCGGCTGCTCAACCGGTAGCCTTCAGTACCGAGGGATTTTTTCAGCGCCGGTTCGACGCGCAGCGTAATCGCCGGCCCTTTCGCCGTCCCGGCCACCGCCAATCCCAGTCTGCCGGCCAGCTGCGCGGCCACGCGGCGCAGCGGCGCATGGCGGATCGACGTCACGACGGGCGTGCGGGCCGTGAGCTTGAACGGGGCCGCGCCGGTAAACCGGCACGCCGTGGGAAGGGGAATGATTGTCGGAGTCATGGAAATTACAGGCCCAGCAGGCTGCCGTTGCGCTTGAGCCAACGCTCGGCGTCGCGCCAGTCCGGACACACCTCCTCCACCCGCGCCCAATAGCGAGAGGAATGGTTCATTTCGCGGAGGTGCATCAGTTCGTGGTAAATGATGTAGTCGCGCACAAGATCCGGCGTCTGCACGAGGCGCCAGTTGAGCGAGATGGTGCCGCGGGCCGAGCACGAGCCCCAGCGCGAACGCTGGTCGCGCACCGTCACGAGCTTTACCTCCACCCCGGTCAAGGCGGAAAGTTCCCAGGCCCGCGCCGGCAGCTCGACCTTGCCGCGTCGCGCAAAATGCGCCTCAAGCGTTGGTTTCAGGTCACCTTCGAACGAGGGCACGCGAAACACATCCGCCGCCAGACAGACCTGCGGGCGCTCCTGCCCTGCGAGTTTCGGGGAAGGCAGGGTCGCGCGCCTGATCTCCGTCATCTCGCCACGCCAGAGCACGTGGGTGCCAATCACCCATACCTCCATGCTGCGCGGTTTCCGCGCCTGCCGCGCCCGGGCGCGTTCCAGCCAGTCGCGATGCTCTTCGACAAACCGCAGCGCCTCGCGCTCCGAGCCGCGTCGCGGAATGGTGGCCACTGCCGTGCCATCGCGTTTGAGCGTCAGCCGGTAGTGGCGGGCCGTGACACTGCGCCGGAAAACGAGGCTTGCTGCCGCCAGCGGGGCAGGTGCTCCGCCGGCAACCGGTGACCACAGACCCATAAATTCCTGCTGCCCGCCTTCGTTCATCGCGGCCATGGGTTGGCCGAACCGGGCGGCGGGGTTGACTGCGCGCTACCAGCCCGCCGCAGACGCCAGGCATGCCACAAAGTCGGCACCTCGCCCTCGTGCTTTGGAATCAGCATTGCAATCGCCAGCTCCTCGACCCCGGCCAAGATCTGCAGCGCAATGGCAGCGTGGAACGGCCAGGCCGCCCCCTCCGCAAGGAGCGGGATGAGCGACACCGCGCACGCCACGGTGAAGACCTTGGCCGCCCACGTGTGGTAGCAGGGTGCCCGGCCGAGCCGGCTATAACCGTAGAAGATGACCGCGAAAAACGCACCCAGGCCGGCGAGCACCCAAGGCAGCTCCCGCCGCATGATCTCCGGCCAGAGCAGGGCGATCCCGGCGACGCCGATGAGCAACGTCACATAGTCGGCGGCGCTGTCGAGTTTGCGGCCGAAGCTGGTTTCCGCGTGCAGGCGCCGCGCAAGATAACCGTCGAGCGCATCGGTCAACAGCCCCGCGGCCAGCAGCCCGACAAACCACGGGCGCGAGCCCGCCAGCGCCGCCGTCAGCGCCCCGGGCGCCAGCAGAATGCGCACGGTGCTAAGCCAGTTGGGCAGGGGCGATGTTCTCATGGTGGCGGTTCAAAGGAGCACAAGGTTCCAGCGGACTATCCGGCCATCCGCCACATTGAGCCAGGCAAAGCTGGGCGGCCCGCCGCGCGGGTGCGTGAGGCCGCCCGGGTTAAGCCAGCGCACGCCATGCAGCACTTCGTCGCGCGGCCTGTGGGTGTGGCCGTGCAGCACGGCGTGACAGCCCGCCGGAGCCCGCGGCGGCGGGATGTGGGTGAGGAAAAACCTCACGCCCTCCCGCTCCAATTCCCGTGCCAGCGGCCAGCCCGGCTGCGCGTCACAATTGCCCTGCACGACAAAAATTGGCCGGCCGAGCTGTTCGAACTCCGCCAGTGTCATTGGATCACACACGTCACCGAGGTGCCAGATTTCGTCCGCTTGTTTCAGCTGCGCCGGTAACGACGGCGGAAATTGGTCGTGGGTGTCGGCAAGCACGGCAATGCGCATCGGGCGAGTGTGGATGCTCAGGACGCCGATGGCAACCAGCTCAGTGGAGAAACTGCTCCCGGACTCGCCGTCAGTGGCCGCAGGGGGCCGGACTCTTCCACCGGGCACGGTGAATCGTTGCGGCGGCAGGCCAGCCGCCGGCACCACCGTCCCCAGGCCGGAACCGTAGGCCATACCCGGCACCTTGCAGCGGCCCGGCCACTCTACTTAAATCTTCACGTTCCGCTCCTCGGCGGTCAACTCCACCGCAACCCTCCGCCGCGGTTGCATTTAGTTCCAGCAGTCTCTGGTACAAACTCCCCTCTTGCCGGGTCGTTCGCGCTGCATATCCTTGTTTAAATCCTGCCCTCGTGAACCCACGAGATTTAACGAAGAACCCTTATAGAGGAGGGCACACGCAAGGAAATCAGTCCTTCGGCAAAACAGACCTTCGTCAACGAGTCGTATGAAAACACAAACGCTGAAAGGAACAACGGTATTGGTCGGGCTGGCGATGGCGGTGGTCCTCGCAGCTCTGGGTTGCAGGGAAACCATGTATCCGTTCGCCCGGGCGTTCGGCTCACCACCGGAGTCTGAGCTCGCCCAATGCCGCGAGGCCTTCCGGCTGCTCCAATCCTGCCTCGCCACAGGCCGGGTGCAGGTGCAGCCGGTGCTTTTCATTGAGGATGGCCGCCGGCAATGGCGCCACGACTTGGCGCAGGCCATCGTCACGGAAGCGGGCGCGCACACGAAAGCGAACTGGGTCGCGGTGGCACCGCCCCGGAAGTTGCCTTCGCCGCAATGGGCGCCAACCAAATGCGCTACCTATGGAAGCGCGCGGCAGCCTATGCGCAATGGGTCAGGACAGCACGCCCGGAGGCGGACTACGTCTGGTGCGCGGAAGTCTTCGGCCAAGCGGGCAAGGTCTACGCCATTCAAGTGGGTCTTTTCGATGCCAAGGGGCAGATTGCCTACACCAGCCTTTTTAATTCCCACCACTTTGGGAAAAATCTGTTTCCGACGGACGTTGACCTGAAAACTCCAGCTTCCCGTCCGCTCTCACCGCCACCAATGCGGCAGCACCAGGGTGATCCACGGCACATAGGTGATGAGCAGTACGCCGATAAATCGCAACCCGAGCAACGGCAGCACGGCGCGCGTCACCTCGAAGATCGGTTTGTTCAGCCGGTAGGACGCCAGCAACAAATTCAGCCCGATGGGCGGGGCCAGGAAGCTGAGCTCCATGTTCGCCAGGAAGATGATGCCAAGATGCAGCGGATCGATCCCCAGCTGCGCCCCGATGGGGAGGAGCAGCGGCACGACGACCACGATGGCCGCATAAATTTCAACCAGCCCGCCAATGAACAATAGCGCCACGTTCAGGCCGAGCAGGAACACCCAGCGCGACTGCACGTGGATGGCCGCCCATGCGGCCAGTTGATCGGGAATCTGGGCGTCAATCAGGTAGTTCGTCAGTCCCAAGGCCACGCTGAGGATCAGCAGAATCCCGCCGACGAGCACGCCGGCCTCGGTCATCACGCGCGGGCAGTCCCGGATAATCCCAAGGTCGCGCTGAATCACCACTGCGACCAGAAAGGCATAGAATGCCGTTACCGCCGCCGCCTCGACCGGCGTGGCCCAGCCGCTGAACAGCGCCACGATCGCCACGACTGGCAGCATCAGCTCCCATTTTGCGGCCCAGAGGGCGCGACCGGCCTCGCCGAGTTCAAAGCGCTGCCGGCCGTCGGTCGCCTTGCGGCCGGCCCACACGCCCCAAGCCCCGGTCATGGCAATCAGGAGCAGCGCCGGCACCAGTCCGGCGATGAACATCTCCTTGATATCCACCTTCGCGAGAATGGCGTAGAGGATCACCGGCAGGCACGGTGGCAGGAGGGTGCCGAGCGAGCCGGCCCCGGTCACGAGCCCGAGCGCGTCGCGCTCCGAAAACCGCGCCGCGATGAGCACCGGCATCAGCAGCCCGCCCAGCGCGAGAATGGTGACCCCCGAACCGCCGGTAAAGGAGGTGAAGAAGGCGCAGATCAGCACCGTGGCGATTGCCGGTCCGCCGCGGAACCAACCCACGAAGGCTTGAAACACCCGGACCAGCCGTTGCGAAGCCCCGCCCTCCGCCATGAAGTAACCCGCCAGCGTGAAGAGGGGAATGGACGGCAGTGCCGGATTCGTCACCAGCCCGTAATGTTCGATCGATACCGCCGTGATCGGCACGTCCCGGCTCCAGAAGAGGATCATCGCGGCGCCGCCGAGCGCGATGAAGATCGGGGCTCCCAGGATGGTGGCGGCGAGCAAGGCCGCCAGGGCCGGCAGGGTCAGACTGGAAATTTCCAGCGGCGGAAAAATGGCGGCGAGGATGAATGCCGCCGCGAGCACCAGCGCAAAGCTGCGGCGCCACCACGTTCGCGCCGAACGCCAAATCAGGCGAAGACAGATAAGGCCGAAGCCCATAGGCATCGCGAGCTGGATGACCCAGAGCGGGATGCCGTAGGCGAGCACGCTGCCACCCTCCCGCTCCTGGCTCACGAATTGCAGGCTCGCGACACACAGAAAGGCGGTGACCGCCGCGGCCACACTGCTGTTGAAAATCAGGGCCAGGCCCTTCCAACGACCGCGCAGCAAAGCGGGGGCCGTGGCCAGGGCGAGCAGCCGGCCGTCCCGCGCGGCGACCACGCCGCCCACCATGCCCACCAGTAGGGTGAGGTGGCGCAAAAAATTCGGCGCACTGGGAATCCCGCTGGAGAATTGTCGCAACACGATCTCCACGAGCGGCAGCGCGACCATGATGGCGAGCAGCAGCGCGAGCGTGAGGTCCTCGCCCAAATGCCACCACCGCCGCGGGGCCGCCTCGCCGGCGGGCAAGGCGGCGCTGACGGCGGAAGGCTTGTCCCCTGGGGTCATGACCTTGGGTCGGGCGGGCGCGAACGGTTCAGGGTGTGCCTGCGCCGTGTGCGGCGCGAAACTCCGTGAGTGCCGCCTGCACTTGGTCAAAGATGTCCGCAGGCACGATGGGTCCGCGGATCCGGGGATACAACTGCGTCGCGACCTCCTGCCAGGCGGCCCGGATCGCCGGTGTGACCGGCTGGACTACCAGACCGTTCTTCTGCATCGCCGCGATGGCCTCATCGTCCTCGGCGCGCGTCTGGGTCCGGATTTTGCCCGCCGCGACATTGGCAATCTCCTGCAGCTGCGCCCGCAGCTCCGACGGGATTTTTTCCCAGACGTCAGTGCGCACGATGGCCGCGCCCACGATGGGCACCCAGTTCAGATCCAGCATGTATTTCGCCTGCCGGTTGAATTGGAGGGCATTGGCCAGAAAGGGCGGCACCGGAACGACGCTGATCATCCCCGTGGCCAGCGAGGGAAGAATTTGCTCTGTCTCAAGGCTGACCGGCTGGTAGCCGAGTTCGCGCATGATCTCCATCTGCCGCGGCACGCCCGCGAGGACGAACAGTTTCATGTTTTTGTAGTCATCCGGATAGGCGCCCGGCTCCTTCGAGAAGTAGCGCACCCAGCCGGCATCCCCCCAGAACAGGACCTCGAAACCCTTGGCCCGCAGGCGCGCCTCGAGTTCGGGCCGGATCTTTTCGCGCACGTGGTCCACCTCGCGCCAGTCACGAAACATCATCGGCATCAGTTGCAGGCTCGAGACCGAGCGGTCGATTTCCGAAAGCCCGACGGCCGTCAGCACGGCGGCGTTGATTTGCCGCGCGCGCATTTTCTTCACGAGCAGCGGCTCGCCGTCGGCCATGCCGGCGTAGATGGTCAGTTTTACCGCCGGTCCCGCGGCCTTTTGCCAGGCCGCGCGCATCTCCATCAAATTTTGGTGGCCGGAAGTGCCGACGGGCAAAATCGTGGCGAGTTTGATTTCGACGGTCCCGGCCGAGAAGACGGCGGGCGCAACCCCCAGGGTCAGGGCCAGCGCCAGTGCGGCGGGCAGAAAACTGTGTTTCATGGTGTTGCGTTCGGCATCGGGAGATCGGCCTCGGGGAGAATCAGTTCGTCGGTGCGCGAAAGCAACCAGCGTGCGCGGCGTTGCATCACGAGGTTGGCCAGCCGCCACTCCGGATGCGCCTCAGGATCGATGGCGAGCGCCTGCTTGAGCAGGGCCTGAAATTCCGCACGGTCCTGCTTCACCACGGCCACCGCCTCGGCGAGGCTGACCAACGGCCCGACCTGCCCGCCAGTGCACAGTTCCATTGCGCGCACACCGTGTTGCCGCGCCCGCGCCGCCGGATCGCCGGGCGCGCCCTGCCGGGCCATCTCGTAGGGAATGAGAAATGCGTGGATCGCCCCGGCATCGTAACGTTCGTTCAGTTCCAACGCGCGATCGATCAGGGCCTCGACCATCACCTGGTCGGCGATCAGCCCGGCGTTGTCCTTGGAAAGCGAAATGGCCGCACCCCAGGCGGCGGCGGTCCAGAACAGCAGGGGCACATCGCCGGGGACTGCCCCACGCACCGCCGCTTTCGGATCGGCCCGGAGTTGGCGCGAGAAACCGTCGTGCGCCAGGTCCAGCCCGCGCAACCCGTGGTCGCGCGCGCGCAGGTAAAGCCGCCGCGCCCGGCCGCGCAACAGGCTGGCGCCCGCGTAGTCCTGGTCGGCCATCAGGTCGGCGTCCTGTTCCAGATACAAAAAAGCATACTGGGTGAATCCGCTCGCCGCCGCGAGCCGCAGCCCGCGATGCCCGGGCGTTTCGGCCAGCAGACTTTCGATCAGCTTCAGGCTGAACGGGGCCGCGGCCCGGATCAGTTCCGGATCATCGTCGGCCGCGAAACCCGCCCCTCCCTCCGCCAGCATGTCGCCCAGCTGGTTGACCGCGGTCTGCCTCAGCGTGGCGCAGCCGGAGCCGAGGAGCAACGCGAGCGCAAAGAGGACGGTGGAAAGTCTGGCTTTCACGATGGGGTGCAGGCGCTTCAGGTGGTGCGGCGGGCAGATAGGGAGGAAATTGAGCAAAGGCTTTTTGTAAAAATTGCCGCGCCGGCCGTAAACTCAAGCCCGCAGCTCCGAGGCAAAAGTAATCTTGGATTGGCCGCTTGGGGAGCAAATAAGCTGGCCAGGGGAGGTAATATTACCGGCTGGCCGGCCCACCGCGTTCGCTTTGACCGCACCGGCCCGGCGCATGACTTGATTGACCGGTTGTGCGCTGGGATGACGGGCCAGAGAGGCCCTGCAATACAGATTGATCAAGAGCCGCCCGGCTGAATGAATGCCCGGGAGATTTCCACTCCCGGAGTCTGAAAACCATCCAACTCAAGCAGCCCACCACCGGACGATCGATGGAATGACTGGCCCCGCGCGCCAGCCCTTCACCCCCCTTGAGTGACGGGCGTTCGACGTTCACCCCAAAGAGAGCCCTACGATGCAGAACCACGACCACCGGCCCCTTCTGGGCCTTTGCCCGATCGGCAAATTCGTTTTCAGCCACGCGGACGCCGTCCGCCTGAAACAGGAACTGCAGGCCGCCCTGCGCGGCTGGAATGTGCGCTTCGTCGATCTCGACGCCGTTCTGCCGGACGGCATGGTGCGCGAACAGGGCCATGTCGACGCCGTCGTCCGCCACTTTCGCCAGCAGGCAATCGATTGCCTCTTCCTGCCCCACTGCAACTTCGGCACCGAGGGCGCTGCGGGCATGATCGCGCACAAGCTGCAGGTCCCCACCTTGCTTTGGGGCCCGCGCGACGAAGCCCCATTGGCCGACGGCACCCGCCTGCGCGACACGCTCTGCGGGCTCTTCGCCTCCAGCAAGGTGCTGCACAAGCTGGGCGTGCCCTTCTCCTACATTGAAAACTGCCGTCTCGGCGAGCCGGCCCTGGCCGAAGGCGTCGACCGTTTTCTGCGCGCCGCCAACGTCGCCAACTCCCTCCGGCGCGGCCTGCGCATCGGCCACATCGGCCAGCGCATCGACTTCTTCTGGACCACCATCGTCAACGAGAGCGAATTGCTCGAGCGCTTCGGCGTCGAGATCCTGCCGTTGGACATGGCCACTTTCATCGAAAATGTCCGGGATCGCGCCAGGCGCGGCCGCGACGGTTATCTGGCGGAAGCAACGCAGCTGGCGGCCAAGGCCGAGATCGCAGGTTTCGACAATCATGACCCGCTGATCCGCATCCTGGCGGTCCGCGACCAGATGCTCGCCCTGGCCGGGCAACACGGCCTCGACGGACTGGCGGTGCAGGATTTCAACTCCCTGATGGATGCGATGGGCACCTACTGCTTCTTCGCCAACAGCATGGTCTCCGACCGTTTGCCGCTCGCCTGTGAGTCCGACATCCACGGTGCCATCAGCGCTGTGCTCACCTCCCGCGCCAATTTCGACACCAACCCCGTGTTCATCACCGACGTGACCATCCGGCATCCGGAGAACGACAACGCCGTGCTGCTCTGGCACGCGGGCGCACCGCTCGCCATGAAAGCCCCGGATGAGCGCCTGCGGCTCGGGCACCATTGGATCCTGCCCAGTCCCCTGGCCGGCATGACGCATTTTCCCCTGCGCCAGGGCCCGATGACCCTGGCCCGGTTTGACGGCGACCGCGGCGACTACCAACTGGCGGTGGGTGAAGGCCGGTCTTGCGCGGGGCCGGATACGCTCAACAACTACGTCTGGATGCAGGTGGACGACTGGCCGCACTGGGAGCGGCTGCTGATGCAGGGGCCTTTCATCCACCACAGCTGCATGGCTTACGGCCACTTCGGCAAAGCTCTGATCGAAGCCTGCCAATTCATCCCTGGCCTCACCCCGCTCCCGCTGAATACCGTGACATAGCAGATTGCGCGTCCGGGTTAGCGGGCGGGCCGGCACAGGCCTGAACCGTGCGGTTTGACAGCGCTTTGCCCAATGGAACAATTTTCCCGTGCTCCGCGCGCTTGCCATCGACTTTAACTCCTACTTCGCCTCCGTCGAACAGCAGGAGCGGCCGGAGCTGCGCGGCCAGCCGGTCATCATCGTGCCCGTCCTCGCCGAGACCACCGGCGCCATCGCCATCAGCATCGAGGCCAAGGTGCTCGGCCTGCAGCGCAACTGCCGCATCGCCGAGGCCCGCCGGCAGGTGCCGGGCATCGCCATCGTCGAGGCCCGGCCCGAGGTCTACATCCGCTACCACCGTCGCTTGAAGGACGTCGTCGAGACCTGCGTGCCGGTGAAAAAAATCCAGTCCATCGATGAACTCGAATGCGCGCTCACCGGTGACTTCACCGAGCCCGCACGCGCCCTGAAACTCGCCCGACAAATCAAAGTCAAAATCGCCCGCGAGGTCGGCCCCTGTCTGCGCAGCTCCATCGGGATCGGCCCCAACTGGTTCCTCGCCAAGGTTGCCTCCGACATGCAGAAGCCCGACGGCCTCGTGCTGCTCGACGAGGCCGACATCCCGCAAAAACTCCTCCACCTCGGGCTCGGCGATTTCTGCGGCATCGGCCCGAACATGGAAAAACGCCTGCGCGCCGCCGGCATCGGCACCGTGGCGCAACTCTACGCCGCGGGCAGCACCCGGCTGCGCGGCATCTGGGGCAGCGTCGAGGGTGCGCGTTTCCACGACTGGCTCCACGGGGGCGTGCAGGAGCGCGAGGAGACCAGGCAACAGAGCATCGGCCACGGCCATGTGCTCCCGCCCCAGCTCCGCAACCCCGAGGCCGCCCTCGCGGTGCTCCACCGGCTGCTCCAGAAAGCCGCGATGCGCCTCCGGCACGACGGCTGCTACGCCGGTGCGCTGCACCTCTCGGTGAAGTTTCGCGACGGCACGCACTGGAGTGGCGACCGCCATTTCAACGAAACGCAGGACACCCTCCATTTTACCCACGCCCTGAACGAGCTCTGGACCGGACGCCCCCACGCCTTGCAGACCCGCGCCCCACTCCAGGTCGGCGTCATCCTGCACCACCTGCTCGCCGGCCAGCTCCACACCCCCGACCTCTTTGAAGCGGACAAGGAAAGGACGCGCACCAAACTGCTGAGCGCCGTGGACAACCTGAACCAAACTTTCGGCAAAAACGCCGTCTATTTCGGCGGCGCACACGGCGCCACCGCCTACGCCCCGATGCGCATTGCCTTCACCCGCATTCCCGAGCCCGAGATCGAGGAAATCGACCTGCAGCGCGGTCGACGGCTCAAGGCAAAAAAGACCCCGCCACCGCCCGGAGACTTGGACGAATTTCCTCCCGATGAACCGCAATAGCGGAACAGTCACGGCATTGACGCGCGCCTGCCCCGCAGCACACGCTCCCGCTCTGTGAAGCGTCCGCACCGCCCGAAAACGCCCCGCCGCAATGCCGTCAGCACCTCCAAGCTGGTGCCGCGACGCGACGGATTTTCTCTCGACGGCCAACCCTTGCAGCTTCGCTCCGGCGAGATCCACCCCTCCCGTGTGCCCCGGTCCTACTGGCGTCACCGCATCCGCATGCTGCGCGCGATGGGTCTCAATGCCGTAAGCCCGTATGTTTTTTGGAACGTCCACGAGCCCGCGCCGGGCCGCTTCAATTTCCGGGGCGACGCCGACCTGGCCGCCTTCGTCAGGATGGCCGCCGCCGAGGGCATGCATGTCGTGCTGCGCCCGGGCCCCTATGTTTGTGGCGAATGGGATTTCGGCGGCCTGCCGCCGTGGCTGCTGGCCACGCCCGACATCCGGGTGCGTTGCAGCGACCCGCGCTATTGCGCCGCCGTGCGCCGGTGGCTGTTGCGGCTCGGCCGCGAACTGGCCCCGCTCCAAAGCACCCGCGGCGGCCCGATCCTGCTGGTCCAGGTTGAGAACGAATATGGCAGCTACGGCGACGACCGGGCCTACATGGCCTTTGTCCGCGACACCCTGCGCACCGCGGGTTTTGACGTGCCGCTGTTCACCTGCGACGGACCCGATGCCTTCAGGCGCGGCGCTTTGCCGGGCACGCTGCCGGTCGTCAACTACCCTGCCGATCCGGCCGCGGCCTTTGCCAAGCTCCGGGCCCACAGCCCGCACACCCCACCGGCCTGTGGTGAGTTCTACCCGGGGTTCTTTGATCACTTCGGTGAACCCCATCAGCGTATCGCCACCGAACGCTCCGAGGAATGCGTCGGCTGGATGCTGGAGCGCGGCATCTCGTTCAGCCTCTACATGGCGCACGGCGGCACCACGTGGGGGTTTTATGCCGGGGCCAACACCGACTTCGCCGACGGCCACTACCAGCCCACCGTCTCCAGCTACGATTTCGACGCGCCCGTCGACGAGACCGGCGGCGCCACGGGAAAATACCACCGGCTCCGTGCGCTCCTACAAAAACACACGCCCGCGCCGCTGCCGCCCGTGCCCGCGCCGGCCGCCCCCCCCATCGCCATCCCGCGCTTCACCCTCACCGAATCCGCCGCGCTGCTCGAAAACCTCCCGCGCCCCATTCGCGACGTGCAACCGCGCCCGATGGAAGCCTACGGCCAGCACCACGGCCTCATCCTTTACCGCAATCGGTTGCACGCCGGTCCCGCCGCCAAGCTCACCATCCGCGAACTTCATGACTATGGCCATGTGCGTCTCGACGGCCGCCGCCTCGCCGTGCTCGACCGCCGGCTCGGCCAAAATTCCGTCGACCTCCCCACACGCGCCCGCCCCGCCCAACTCGATATTCTCGTCGAGGCGATGGGCCGCGTGAATTATGGTCCGGCCATGCTTGACCGCAAGGGCATCACCGAACGCGTGGAGTTTCCCTCGCCCTACCCCGCCGGCGTCCTCATGGGCTGGGACGTCTTCAAGCTCCCCTGCGATGCCGCGCACCTGCGCCGCCTGAAGTGGAAAAAGAAAACCGCCGCCGGCCCGGCGTTTCACCGCGGATTTTTCAACCTGACGCAGACCGGCGACACGCATCTCAACCTGCGCGGTTGGACAAAAGGCCTCGTGTGGGTCAACGGCCACCACCTCGGCCGCTTCTGGCATATCGGCCCGCAACAGACACTTTACCTGCCCGGTTGCTGGCTGAAGCGCGGCCGCAACGAAGTCATCGTCCTCGATCTGGAGCGCCCCGAACGCGGTTCGCTCGCCGGCCTGCCGGTGCCGGTGCTCGACCGCGACACCGCCGGCAACCTCTGGGAGCAACGCCACGCGTAGAGCCCGCCCACTTGCACCGGACGCAAGTCCCGGTAGCCTCCACCCATGTTACTCCGCCCCCTCCTCGCGCTCGCATTTTTGCTCCCGGCACTCACCTTCGCCCAAGTGGACCGCATCAACGGAAAATCCTTCGCCACCCGCTCCGAAGTGCTCGCCCAGCACGGCATGGTTTGCACGAGCCAGCCGCTCGCCACCCAGGTCGGCCTCGACATACTCAAGGCCGGCGGCTCCGCCGTCGATGCCGCCATCGCGGCCAACGCCGCCCTCGGTTTGATGGAACCCGTCAGTAACGGCGTCGGCGGAGACCTCTTCGCCATCGTCTACGATGCGAAGACGAAAGCACTCTACGGCCTCAACGGCTCCGGCCGTTCGCCGCTCGGGTTAAGTTACGACCAACTCAAGGCCGAGCTCGCGAAGACCAAGACCCCCGACCATATCCCGCCACGCGGTTTACTGCCCATCTCCGTGCCCGGCACGGTCGACGCGTGGTTCGAGTTGCACGCCAAGTTCGGCAAGTTGCCGATGCGGGACGTGCTCGCACCCGCCATCCGCTACGCCGAGGCAGGCTTTCCCGTCACCCAATACATCGCCTACCTCTGGAACATCGGCGTGCGCAACGCGCAGGCCGGAAAACTCCCCGGCGCCTTCCTCGACGTCTACGCGCCCGGAGGCCGGGCTCCGCGCGAGGGTGAAATTTTCAAGAATCCCGCGCTGGCCCACACCCTCACTCTACTCGCCGCACAAGGCCGCGGGGTCTTCTACCAAGGCGAGATCGCAGACCAGATTGACGCATTCATGCGCTCGAACGGCGGCTATCTGCGCAAGGTTGACCTCGAAAAGCACACCTCGACCTGGGTCGATCCCGTCTCGGTCAACTACCGCGGCTACGATGTCTTCGAACTGCCGCCCAACGGCCAGGGCATCGCTGCGCTGCAGATGTTGAACCTCCTTGAGGGCTACGACCTCGCAAAACTCGGCTACAACTCCCCCGAGGCCTTGCACCTGATGATCGAGGCCAAGAAACTCGCCTTCGAGGACCGCGCCAAGTTTTACGCCGACCCGGCTTTCGCCAAAATCCCCCTCGCCGGCCTGCTCTCGAAGACATACGCCGCCGAACGCCGCAAGCTGATCGCCCCCCTGCGCGCCGCCAAAACCTACGACTCCGGCCACCCCGCACTCAAGGACGGCGACACCATCTACCTCTGCACCGCCGATGCCGAGGGCAACATGGTCTCGCTCATCCAGTCGAACTACCGGGGCATGGGCTCCGGCATCACCGTGCCCGGCCTCGGCTTCACCTTTCAGGACCGCGGTGAGATGTTCACGCTGGAACCCGGCCACGCCAACGTCTACGCGCCGGGCAAGCGGCCGTTCCACACCATCATCCCCGGTTTCGTCATGAAGGACGGCCAGCCTTGGGAAGCCTTCGGCGTCATGGGCGGCGCGATGCAGCCGCAGGGTCACGTGCAGGTGCTGGTCAACCAGATCGACTTCGGCATGAACGTGCAGGAGGCGGGCGACGCCGCACGCTGGCAGCATGAAGGCTCCTCCGAGCCCACCGGCGAAAAAATGGCCGATGGCGGCTCGGTGCAGGTCGAAAGCGGCGTGCCCCAGGCCAGCGTGGACGCGCTCACCCGGCGCGGGCACACGGTGATCGCCGGCAACGGTGGCTTCGGCGGCTATCAGGCGATCCGTTGGGATGCCGCCAACCGCGTCTATCACGGTGCCAGCGAAAGCCGGAAAGATGGCTGCGCGGCCGGGTATTGATCTGGCTGTGTTTGGGTAGGCTGCGGCAGCAACCTCACCCGCGCCACCGCCCGGAAAACGCCCGAAAACCCCGCCCTTGACACTCCCCATGCCGTCCGGCACTTCTGACCCTCTTTTTCGTCAAAAGTCATGAAGCCTACATTCCGCCCACACCGCTTAAAGCGCGCCCGCAAGATTGGTTTTCGCGCCCGCAAGGCCACCGTTGGTGGCCGCAAGGTCCTTTCTTCCCGTCGCCGCAAGGGTCGCAAACGCCTGACCGTCGTCTGACCTCCCGCCCTGCCCGCCGGCCGTCCCATGCGATTCCGACCTGAGCAGCATCTGCGCCGGCCGGGCGATTTTCGCGCGATCCGGGAACAGGGACAACGTCTGGACTGCGGCGCCTTCACCCTGTGGTGGTGCGCCCGCGGCAAGCCCGCTCCGGCCCGTGTGGGGTTTGTTGCCTCCGCCGCGCAGGTGGGCGCGGCCGTCGCCCGCGCCCGCGCCAAGCGCCGGCTCCGCGAGGTGTTCCGTCAGCATCAGGCCCTGGTCCCCGCCGGACTCGACCTGATGCTCGTCGCCCGCGCCGCCGTAAACCGCTGGCCCTTCCCCGAACTCTCAAACAAATTCGCCGCCGCCTGCCGGAAACTGCCCGTCGCCGTCCATGCCTGAAGCCGGACCCACTTTATACTCCCGTCTTGTGCGGCTGCCAGCGCTGGCCCTGCTGGCGCTGGTCTGGCTTTACCAGCGAACCCTTTCACCCGTGCTGCCCGCCGTCTTCGGCCCGGCCTGCGGCTGCCGTTTTGCCCCAACCTGTTCGCATTACGCCGCCGAGGCTGTGCGCACCCACGGGGCGCTCGCTGGGACCTGGCTCGCGCTGCGCCGTCTGCTCCGCTGCACCCCGTTGCACCCCGGCGGCTTTGACCCCGTTCCTGCTTCGCCAAGACTGCGGCCGATGACCTGCTCCCGGGCCAGCGCGCCGTCCGCCACCAACTGACCCTTTCAATCAATGGATAAAAAGAATCTCACCATCGGCGTGCTGTTGATGCTGGCCGCATTCGCCAGCCTCTACTTCAGCCAGAAGCTCACCCCGGCGCCGACTGCCCCGATGGTGCCGCCGGCCCAGCCGCCCGTCCCGACCGGCCCCACTTATGCTGCCCCGGCTGTAACCCCCGGCATCAACCCGCAGAATGCCACCCTCACCGCCGCCGTGGTCAAGGACACCGCCGGCTCCAGCCTGACCTTGCTCGCCAACAGCTTCGTCGAGATCCGTCTCACCAACTACGGTGGGGCCATCCGCGATGTTGCCTTCCGCAAGCGCGATGCCAAGGACCGCCTCATCTATCCCGAAATCCGCGGCGGTCGCAACCCCTTCGTTTTCAACCAGCTCCACGCCGACCCGATGCTTGCGTTCACCGATCTGCCCGGGCTCGATCGCCACACCGGCTTCAAGGTCGTGTCCCGGAGCGCCACGGAGGTCGTCTACCGCGCAGTTTTTGAAAACCGCATTGAGGTCACCCGCCGCTATTTCCTGCCCGACCCCGGCGATCTGAAAAGCGACCCTTATCAACTCCGCCACGAGACGATCTTCCGCAATCTCACCGATCAGACGATCCCGCTGCCACGCCTGGCGCTGAGTCTCGGCACCACCGCTCCGATCAGCTCCCACGACTACGGCATGCAACTTGCCACCGCTTACTCCGACGGCAAGGACCGGAATTTCATCGAACGCTCCAAACTCGAGGGCGGTGGCGCCCTCAGCTGGATTGGTTTCGGCTCGCGCGAGCCGCGGGCTTTCCTGGCCTCCCCGGGTCCCGTCAAGTGGGCCTCGGTGAGCAACCAGTTCTTCACCGCCATCCTCACGCCCGACACCCCCGCCGCCGGTCTAGTTACCCGCCGTGTCGAATTGCCCCCCTTCCCCGATACCCCTGAAAAAACCACGTATGGCATCACCGGCGTCACCCAATTCGATGTCCCGGCCCTCGCGCCGCACGCCGAGACGAAGATCGCCATGAGCTTCTACGTCGGCCCGAAGGAATACAGCCGCCTCGCCAACACCGACGTCTTCACCGCCGATCAGGACAAGGTGATGAACTTCGGCATGTTCCGCTTCTTCAGCCAACTGCTCCTGACCATCATGACTTGGGTGCACAGCTGGAGCGTCGGGTTCTCCCCCACCTGGGCTTGGGGCTGGGCGATTGTGATCACCACGCTCATCCTGAAGATCGTCTTCCTCTGGCCCACCCTCGCCGCGTCGAAGTCCGCCAAACGCATGGCCAAAATCCAACCCGAGATGGCGGCCGTGAAGGAAAAATTCAAGGACAACCCCCAGAAGCTGCAGGCCGCCACCATGGAGCTCTTCAAGAAGCACAAGGTGAACCCGATGGGCGGCTGTCTCCCCATCCTGATCACGATGCCGTTCTTCTTCGGCTTCTTCCAGATGCTGCAAAGCACCGCCGAGCTGCGCTACGCGCCGTTCCTGTGGTCGGTGGATCTTTCGGCCCCCGACACCGTCGGGCACATTTTCGGTTTCCCGATCAACATCCTGCCCCTGCTCATGGGCGCCACGATGATCATCCAGATGCGCCTCACGCCGATGCCGTCCACGGACAACATGCAGGCCAAGATGTTCAAGTTCATGCCGTGGATCTTCACCGTGTTCTGCTACAGTTTCTCCGGCGCCCTCGCGCTCTACTCCACCATCAACGGTGTCTTCACCATTGCCCAACAGCTCGTCGTCAACCGCATGAAGGACGCGGCCTCCGAACCGGCACCTGTTGCCGCTGGCGGTAAACCCGCCAAAAACGTCACCCCAAAGAAGAAGTAGCGAGCAGTGGGTAGCGGGTAGCGCGCATGGCTACCGCACCCAAACCTACTCGCTACTCACTACCCGCTACTCACTACTCCCAAAATGGCCGGTCACAATAAATGGTCCAAAGTCAAACGCGGGAAGGCCATCACCGACGCGCGCAAAGGCAAGGTCTTCTCCCGCCTCTCGCGCGACATCACCCTTGCCGCCAAGTCCGGCGGCGGTGACCCCGATGCCAACGCCCGCCTGCGCACCTTCCTCCTCAAGGCCCGCGAAGCCAACATGCCTGTCGATAACGTGGACCGGGCCATCAAAAAAGGCACCGGCGAGTTACCTGGCGTGGTTTATGAGGAAATCACCTACGAGGGCTACGGTCCCGGTGGCGTCGCCTTCATCGTGAAGTGCACCACCGACAACAAACAGCGTGCCGCCCAGGAGGTGCGCTCCATCTTTACCCGCTGGGGTGGCAACCTCGCCGTCACGGGTGCCGTCTCTTTCCAGTTTCTGCACGCCGGCCAGTTCCTCATCACCGCGGGGACGACGACCGAGGACAAACTCATGGAAATCGCGCTCGAGGCCGGGGCCGATGATGTCATCACGAGCGAGCATGGTTTCGAGGTCCGCTGCGACCTGCATCTCTTTGACAAGGTCAGCCACGCCCTGGCAGCTGCCGGCATCAGGACCGAGAGCGCCGAGATCGCCCACATCCCCGCCAACACCGTGCCGGTGACCAGCGTCGGGACCGCCCGCTCCCTCCTGAAGCTCCACGACGCGCTCGAGGACTTCGACGATGTCCAGAATGTCTTTTCGAACGAAGAGATGGACGACGCCGTCAGCGCCGCCGCGCAAGCCTGAGCGTCCCTGTTGGCGTACGGTCCGGCGCTGTCAGCGTCGGGGATATGACCTTGGCTCCGCTTGCCTCTCCGGCCAGTCTGGTCTTCTCTCACTGCATGCCTGATCTGGATGAAGTCTCCGCGTCCGCCACCCCTGCCGTTGCCCCCGGCGGCGTGGGGATCGTCGTGCCGCGCGATTTCGTCCACTCCCGCCCTTTTATTTTCCAGAGCGGCCAGTCGCTCCCCGGCTTCACCTTGCGCTACGAAACCTACGGCCAGCTCAACGCCGCGCGCGACAACGCCATCCTCATCTGCCACGCGCTGAGTGGCGACCACCATTGCGCCGGCCGCCACTCACCCGACGACCGCAAGTCCGGTTGGTGGGACAATCTCATCGGCCCCGGCCGGGCGGTGGACACCGACCGTTTCTTTGTCCTCTGCGCCAACTGCCTCGGCGGCTGCGTGGGTTCCACCGGCCCTTCGTCCATCGACCCCGGGACCGGCCGCCCCTACGGCCTCAGCTTTCCCTTCGTCACCCTCCGCGACATGGTGCGCGCGCAGAAACTGCTGTTGGATGATCTGGGCGTCGCCGCCCTGCACGCCGTCATCGGCGGTTCCATGGGCGGCATGCAGGTGCTGCAATGGGGCATCGAATATCCCGGCTTTGTGCGCCGCCTCCTCGCCATGGCCACAACGGCACGCGAAGGCACCCAGGCCATCGCCTTCAACGAGGTCGGCCGCCAGGCCATCATGCAGGATCCGGCCTGGAACCACGGCGATTATCCGAAGGAAGGCGGCCCGCGCACCGGCCTCGCCATCGCGCGCATGATGGCGCACATCACCTACGTCTCCGACGCCTCCATGGACCGGAAGTTCGGCCGCAGAAAAAAAGCCGCGGCCCAGGGCGAGGCCTACACCTTTGACGTGCAGTTCGAGGTCGAGAGCTACCTGCGCCACCAGGGCCAGAGTTTCATCAACCGTTTCGACGCCAACTCCTACCTCTACATCACCCGCGCCCTCGACCAGTTCGACCTCGCCCAGGCCTATGGTTCGCTCGAGGCGGCCTTTGCGCCCGTGCAGGCGGAGACCCTGGTGGTCGGCTTCACCAGCGACTGGCTCTTCCCGCCGGGGCAGAACCGCACCATTGCCCTCGCCTTGCTCCGCTGCGGCAAGCGCGCCGCCTACGCCGAACTCGACACCGACCTCGGCCACGACTCATTCCTCCTTGAGTCCGAAGACCTCTACACCCTCGTCCGTGGCTTCCTCGAACGCGAGGCCGCCGGCGTTGAGTTCTGCCCCTGACGCCATGACAACATTTGTCGAAAAACGCACGGTGGACATGCAGATCATCGGGGACTGGGTGGAACCGCATACCCGTGTGCTCGACCTGGGCTGCGGCCGCGGCGCGCTGCTCGGCTACCTCGTGCAGAGCAAGCAGGTCGCCGCCGTGGGCGTGGACCTCGACTTCCACCGCATCTCCGCCTGCGTGCAGCACGGTGTCACCGCCTACCAAGGCGACATGCTGGCCTTCATGCGCGAGTTCCCCGACCGCTTCTTCGACCGCGTCATCTGCTCGCGCACGGTGCAGGAGCTCGACAACCCGACCACTGTCATTCTTGAGGCGCTGCGGGTGGGCCACACGGTCACGGTCGGCTTCGTGAACCACGGTTTCTGGAAAAACCGCGTGGACAGCCTTGTCCGGGGGCGGAAGGTGCGTAACGAGGTCTACACCACCGAATGGTTCGAGAGCCAGCCTGCGAATCCGCTGACGATCGCCGACTTCGAGCATTTCTGCGCCATCAAGCAGATCCGTGTCGCCCGCCGCGTTCTCCTCGCCGGCAACTGGCGCTCACCCTGCCGCGTGCTGCCCAATCTCCTTGCCGGTTACGCGCTTTACGACCTGACGAGATAGTGGCCGCCTCGTGCCCGACCATGTCGGGCCGTGGCGCCCATCTACGACCGGTGGGCACCGCGTTGCCGTCTTACCGTGGTGAGCCCTCCCCGGCGCCCAGCTGACTCCGGCTTGGGCGGAATGCTGGCGCCGGCGCTAACCCTGCGATTCAAAGTGCTTCGCCTGCCTGGCCAGCTGCTTCTCGATCGCCCCGCACACCACCTCGCACAGTTTCGGGATCGTCGGGTCACTGACGCTGTAGTAGACTTGCAGCCCTTCCTTGCGCCGGCCGAGGATGTGCGCCGCCGTCAGCGTCTGCAGGTGCCGCGAAATGTTGGCTTGGGTGCCTGCCGTCAGCGCCACCAGCTGGCTCACGTTCTTCTCGCCGTCAAACAGGGCTTGGATCAGCCGCAACCGCATCGGCTCGGCCAGCACGGCGAAGCGCTGTGCCACCAACCGCAGGGCTTCTTCACTCAGGGCACGGTGTTTGGTCATCCGGCGGAGAAAACAGGGTCTTGACATGATTACAACCATATGAGTGTATGCTCATATTTAGTCAAGTCTTCCCTTCCATCCCCATGAAAATCGACAGCCTCATCCGCCTCCTCGCCGGCACCGTGACCCTGCTCGGGGTCGCTCTCACTCACTTCGTCAGCCCCTGGTGGCTGCTCCTCCCCACCTTCGTGGGCCTCAACCTCATCCAGTCCGTCTTCACCGGCTTCTGCCCGCCCAGTCTGATCCTGCACAAACTCGGCTGGCTGGGTGACGACGGCATCATCCGCTGGGGCGGCCGTCGATCCGGGGTTTGATTCCTGACATGGCACCGCTCATCAACCATCCCATGGCCCGTTTTGCTCTTATTGTCCTGGGCGGCGCCGCTGTGGGCGCCCTGCTCGGTTACTTCGGCCAGTGCACCTCCGGCACCTGCCCCCTGACCTCCACCTGGTGGCGCGGCGCCCTCTACGGTGGCGTCCTCGGCCTCCTGGCCGCCCTGTCCAACCGTCACGGTTGAGCTGGCCAGGCCCATGCGATTAACTTATTCTGCTCCAATGCTTCCAGTTCGAAATCTTATCTTGACGGCCTGCCTGTTGGCCCCCGTCGCCCTGTCCGCCGAGACTTGGACCCTCGATCGCGCCGTCGCCACCGCACTGGAGCGCAGCCCCGATGCCCGCATCGCCCGCGCCCGGATTGATGGCGCCCAGTCCATCGTGCAACAGGCCCAGTCCGCCTGGCTTCCGCAGGTCACCCTCTCCGGCCGTTACACCGA
>CAJBES010000098.1 GCA_903952145.1 uncultured Opitutaceae bacterium
GCTGAAGTGGCCGGATACCGGGCCCTTCTCGGTGGGTGCCCCCCAGCCGACGCCGATCCTCTGGCCGAGCCAGGCGCCTTTCATCTTGTCGCGAAACTCCGCCACGGGAAGGCGGCGGTAGCCAGCCTCCGCGGCCAGCACCTGCGGCACAACCAACACAATGCCGGCCAACAGGGCGATCATCGCCGTAGTCCGACATACATTGGCCTTTGCACGTACTGAGGTTAGCTCTTTCTGTTTCAAAGTATGTTTGCCCTTCAAAGTTTCAGCCAAAGAGCGCTGCATTATTTGTTCGAAATTTCATAGACGACCGCTATTGCACTCAAGCCCAATTTGTCAGTTCGTCACCTCCACCTTGCAGGTTGCCTGGTGTTTTCCGTCGGTGGAGGTGAAGACGACAGTAGCTTTGCCCGGTGGACGGTGCGGCAGGCCGGCCTGAATGGTAATCTTGCCTCCCCGCAGGTAAGTGGGGCGAACCACAGTCGGATCGATCTCCTTGAGCATCCGCGGCTGCACCCAGCACGCGTCGTTGCGCCAGTCCTCGTAGATGACGGTCCACGTGCCCGTCTGGCAGGTGGGGCTTTCGGGCGTAAAGACGGGCATCATCTCACTGGCCTCGGCTGGCTTGAGGGTCATCGTGGCGGGCTCGAGCCTGACGCTTTTAACCCGCACAAAGGGGGGCTGGAAGGGGATATCCAGCCAGTTCTCGACCTCGACGGCTTTAGTGGACCAGTCGCCGACGGTGTCCCAGATCGGGAAGAACCAGGTCGGCGCGCCGGCGGACTCCAACCCCCGGCCTCCCCAGGCGGCGGTGTCGGCGTCAATCTTGCCCAGCGCTACGCGCACGTCCCAGACATACTGCCAGGCGGCCCAGCCACGATACGGAACCGGGCGGGGGCTGGAGCGCCACCACATCCAGACGAACCCTGAGGATACGCCGAGATTGGGCGACTTGAGCGGACGCTCGCGCACCCGCGCCAAGAACCTGCCGGTTACTAAACCACGGGGTTCCTCCAGGGTGCTGAGGCGAACAGTCAAATTCTCGTCGGTCGCTCGCTGGGCCGATGCGATCCGCGCAGCCAGGTATTGTTCGTCGTTGTAGACTATCGGGCACGGACCATACCACCTCCGCAGCGCCTCCACGCCGCCGGTGCCGGCCACGTTCAGCACCTCATCGACGCAGTCCAACACCACCTTGGTGCGTATGTGATAATCCGTCCGCAGCATGTCGCGGTACTGTCCGGTGTAGGCCTCACGTCCATCGTAGGTGTAGGCGTAGGCCCAGCCCTCAGGCCGCTCCATGCTCCGCAACCAGTCGGAGGCCTCGCGGACCATGTTCAATCCCGTGTCGTTGCTCATCACAGCCGAAAAGTAAGTCAGCATCGGACAAGCGAAGCGACTGAGGTTGCGCGGGTCAATCAGGCCCCCTTCAAAGTTGCGCTGCCAGGCGTGCTCGTTCCACGGATCGGTGTGCCCACGCCAGCCCCGCACGTTGCCCAGACCGACATTTGCGTTGAGAATGTATGCGGGCAGAAGATTCAGCCGGTCGATGTACTTCTTGTCGCCGCTGAGCTTGTAGGCCATGATCATCGTCCGCATACCATCCCAAGTGACGTAATCGTTGAGCATGTAGCCGGTGCGGTATCCCTCGCCATGCCCGGGCTGGACGTCGCCATAATAAGTGTGTGGCCAGGGGCCCTGCCAGATAGCGTTCTTGGCGGGGTCCTGGCAGGAGCGCAGGGTCTCGGCGTGCTTGAGGGCCGCATCGAGGTATTTCGTGTCCTTGGTCAGCTTGTAGGCATAGCAGACTAGCGAGAACTGCACGAAGTTGTATTCATCTTGAAGTGTCGGGCTGCCGGTGGCGACGCAATTTCCGTTGCGCACCAGTGTCGCCTTAGCGGGGAACATCCCGTCGCTCCGTTGGGTCTTGAGGATCGCGTCCACGAAGTCCAACCCGGCCAGGAGATGTTTCTTCTCACCGAGCATCTCGTAGCCACGAAA
>CAJBES010000099.1 GCA_903952145.1 uncultured Opitutaceae bacterium
CAGGAACGTGAGGATGGCGAGTGTGCCGATGATGGGGCTGGCCATGGGAATCACGACATTGAGGACCTGTTGGAAATGCGAGGCGCCGTCCATTTCCGCCGCTTCGAAGAGGTCCTTGGGCAGATCCTCGATGAAATTGCGCAGCACGAAAATGTTGAACACCTGACCCGCGGCGACGCCGACCACGATGAGCGCCAGCAGCGTGTTCAGCAGGCTCATGGACTTGAGCAGCATGAAGAGCGGGACGATGTTGGCCACGCCGGGCAGGAGCATCAGCACCAGGAAGCCCGACCAGATGACATTGCTGAACGGCAGCTTGTGCCGGGCGAAAAAGTAGGCGGCGAGGATCGCGAGGGACAGCGAGCAGAAGGTGCCAGTGACCGCGACGAAGACGGTGTTGGCGAGGTAGGGGCCGATGAGCTTGATGGCGAAGAGCCAGTTCGACCATTTCCAGTCCTCCGGGGAGAGCGGCAGCCACGGCTGCTGGATGAAGGACGCGTTGTCCTTGAAGCTCACCTGGAACATCATGTAGAGCGGGAAAAGCTCAATGAGGAGGAAGCAGCAGATGATGGCGTGCTTCGGCCAGTCGCGCTTGCGATGGAGCGGGGCGGAGATGGTGGCGGCGCTCATTTGTCGATGCGGACGAAGCGGTTGTTGATGAAGGTGAGCGAGAGGATCACGACGAACAGGATCATGCCGATGGAGCAGGCGTAGCCAAACTCGCCGGCCACGAAGGCGCGGTTATACATCCACAGGCCGGGCACCATGCCGCGGCCGCCGGGCCCGCCGTATTCATTGAGCAGGAGCAATTGCAGGCCGTAGCCACCCAGCGTGCCGATGATGAGGAGCACGAGATTGAGGCGGATCTGCGTCAGAATGAGCGGCAGTTCGATGTAGATGAATTTCTTGAAGGGCCCGATGCCATCCAGCTCCGCCGCCTCATAAACTTCCTGACCGATCGATTGCAGGCCCGCGAGATAGATGAGCACGCCCACCGTGCCGATCCAGGGGAAACCCCAGATGAACAGGGAGGGCAGGATCAACTCGGGTTGGGAGAGCCAGCCGATGGGCACATTTTCGAAGAAGACGCCCCAGCCGAAAAAGTTGTTGATCGCCACCAGCACGGCCTTGAGGCCGGTGGCCTCGATCACGCCGTTCAATGCGCCCAAGTTGGGGTCGAGGATGAATTTCCAGATGAAGAGCGTCACGAGCTGGGGCACGATCATCGGCACGACCAGGAGCGCGCGGTAGGCGTATTGCCAGCGGGCGCTGGTCAGGCGGTGGATGAGCACCGCCAGCAGAATGGACGGGATCATCTTGAACAGATTGAAGATCATCAGCGCCCCGACGGTGAGAAAAGCATGGAGCAGCGTGGCATCGGTGAAGGCGCGCTTGAAATTGTCCAAACCGATGAACTGCTTGGCGTCGCCCCCGGACCAGTCGAAAAAGCTGTGGTAAACCGCGCTGATCGCGGGAAAGTAGGAGAAGGTCAGGACCATGACCAGGGAGGGCACGACGAAAAAATAGAGTCGCCATTCGCGGAGAACTTTTTGCCGGGAGATAGGTGAGGCCATGGGATAACCGCGCGGGGGCGCGCAGACTGAATGAGGCACAGGGCAATCGCTTGCCAAGTCGGAAGTTGCAGAGACGCGAAATAACCGGCGGAGCCTGCCCACTGTGCACTAGCCCAGCACCAGCTCACGTTCTGCCCGTGTCAGCTCCCGCCATTCCCCGCGTGCGAGTTCACCCAAGGTGAGTTGACCGATGCGCACCCGGATGAGCCGCAGGGTGGGGTGCCCGATGGCGGCGGTCATGCGGCGGACCTGGCGGTTTTTCCCTTCCGTCAATTCCAGAGAGAGCCAGCAGTCGGGCACGGATTTGCGGTAGCGCACGGGCGGATAGCGCGGCGGCACGGCGGGGGCGGTTTCCAGGCGGTGGACGCGGCAGGGTAGCGTCTGGTAATCGCCGAGGCGCACGCCGCGGGCGAGCTGCTTGAGGGTCGCGTCGTGGGGGACGCGTTCGACCTGCACCCAGTATTCCCGGGGATGGACCTTGGTCGGGTCGAGCAGGCGGGAGCTGAGTCCGGGTTCGTCACTGAGGAGCAGCAGGCCCTCGGAATCGGCATCGAGCCGGCCCAGCGCATAAACGCCCTTGGGGAGGCCGAACTTGGCCAGGGTTTTCCACGCCGAGCCCGGCTCGGGGGTGAACTGCGAAAGCACGCCGTAGGGTTTGTGGAGGGCGAGGAGCACATGCGAAGTAAGCAGGAAGAAGGCGGCAGGAAGAAGCCTGAAGTGGCACCGGGTGCCGCCGGGGCATCAAATCTGTCAGGCTGAGACGCGACTTCCGGAATCCACCACGGGCAAGGTGCCGGGCAGGATTGCACTTTTCCAACTGGATTCTTCGCTGCGCTCAGCCCGACGCATGCCGTTCGCCGTAGGCCGCGAGCTGGCTCGCGCTCGGGGAAGCGCCCGCCAGCGGGCTGCCTATCATGGCACTCTCATGGTTTGCGCAACTTCAGGGTGATTCGGTTTTAAACTGCATGAGTCTTTTGGCGGCTAAGCATGACGTGAGACGCGGACTATTTTTGGACGCCCGGATACCCCGCGTCCCAACCTATAGCCGCCCCATACGGGCCTGACCAGGTTTGACCGGCCGGCCGGTGTCGGCGCTGGCGAGGGCGGCAAAGCAGATTTCGAGGCTGCGCAGGTTGTTGCGGCCGCTGATGGACGGTTCACGGTCTGCTTCGATTGCACGCAGAAACTCGCCGAGGGTGCCGCGGAAGCCGTCGGGGAACCACTTGCCTTCGAGTGGAATTTTCACGGTGCCCTGCCTGGTCGTGAGTTCAAGTTCGGTGAGGTTGCAGAGATTGCCGGCACCGCGGAGCGTGCCCTGCGAGCCGACGCAGCAGAGATATTCGTGCGGGGCGAACGACTGGTAGGCGCTGAAGCCGAGGGTCGCGAGGCCATCGCCGAAATTGATCACGGCGTTGGCCAGCATCGGAGGCGTCAGGTCCTGGTGGGGGGCCGGGACCGCGTTGGCAAAGACACTGTGCGCCGTGCGACCGGCGAAGACCGTCGCCGCTATGTCGAACCAGTGAATGGCAAAATCGCTCAGGATGAGGTGGTGCAGCTCCGCAAACTTGCTGCCGCGGGTCCACGTGTGGTCCCACGCCATGACCATATCGAGGGTGTGAATGTCACCGAGCAGGCCCTGACGCACCGCCGCCAGCAGGGCGGAGAATTGCGGGGCCCAGCGACCGTTCTGGTTCACCCCAAGGCGCAGGCCCTTGCGCGCTGCGAGCGCGACCATTTTACGGCCTGCGGCGAGGTCGAAGGTGAAGGGCTTCTGGCTGAGCACGTGCTTCCCCGCCCGCAAGGCGTCGAGGATTTGCGGAGTGCGAATGGCGGTGTGCGTGGCAATCTCGACGACCGTGATGTCTTCGCAGGCGAGCAGTTCACGGTAGTCGGTGTAGAGGGCGGCCTGGGGGAAGAATTCGTCGCGGCGTGACTGGGCGGCGGCGAGGTTGACGTCGGCCAAGGCGACGACCTCAACGCCGAACGACTGGGCGGCGGTCAGGTGATATTGGGCGATGCCGCCGCAACCGATGAGGCCGAGCTTGTGGCGTTTCGGGTAGCGGGGACCGCGCGGCAGATAGTCAAGCTTTGGAGAGCGCATGGAAAGGGAGGCGTTAGTTTTCAACCATGGGTGGCACGGATGTAATGAATTGGACTCAGAAAATTAACCGCGAAGAACGCGAAGAAACCCGAAGGATTGTCGGATGCTTGCTCATTTGGTCTTCGCGTGCTTTCGCGCCCTTCGCGGTTCAATAACAGGTGCCTTGGCATCCGGGTAATCCGTGGTTTACTTCAAGAGCTTGAGCGGACGGCGGAGTTGGGCGCTGCGGGTGGCGGTGTCTACGATCTGCTGGCCGATGCGAGCAGTTTCAACGGAGAGTGGGCCCTCGATGGCCGTGCCGGTTTCGAGGCAATGCAGGAAATACTGCACGGGATCGGCGTGGGGCTTCCTGGGCTTGTCCACCGGGATCACCACGCCTTCGGGCTTGCGGCGGGTCTGCAAACGGATCGTCGGCTCGTAGTCGTAGTTGGCGATGGTGCCGTCCGCGCCCTTGAGGACGAAGCCGCACTTCGGCTGCGGCTGGTGTACCCAGGGGCTGGTGAAGGTGCCCCAGCGGGTCTGGAAGGTGGACAGCCAGTCGCCATAACGGGCGATGGTCACGCTCTGCTCGTTGACCGGCACACCGCGGGCGCCGGCGGTCACGGCGGTGATCTCGTCCGGCTTCCGACCGTCGAAATACCAGGTGCCGATCGTCGCGCCGTAGCCGAGGTAGTCGATGAGGGCGCCGCCGCCGTTGGCGAAATAGAACCAGCTGGGCTTCTTGCGGGCGAGTGGCGGCTCCTTGGCCGCCATGTTCGCGTGGTCCTGGATGGGGCCGCGGTTGCCGTCGTAGAAATGCAGCTCCTGCAGCTCGCCGATGCGGCCCTCACGCAGGAGGCGGTGGGCGGTGAGGTGCGGGGGATACCAGGCGAGCGGCCAGTTGATCGCAAGCCGGCGGCGGGCCTTTTTCATCGCGGCGATCATGCGGTCGGCCTGGGCGAGATTGCCGGCAAAGGGCTTCTCGATGAGCACATGCACGCCGTGGGGCGCGATGCGCGCGACCCACTCGGCATGCGCACCGGTGGCGGGGCAGAGAATGACGACGTCGGGTTTGCTTTGCTCAAGACAGACACGCCAGTCGGTGAAGACGCGGTCCGCGGGGATCCGGCAAGTGCGAATGACGTCCTGCATCTCGCGCGGATCGTGGTGGCTGATGCCGACAATCTCGGCGTTGGGCGCCCGATGCGCACAACCGAGCAGATGGTCCATGTGCCGGAAATCAAAATTGATGCCGGCGATGCGGAATTTTTTGCGGGAGGGCATGATCAGGTTTTCCAACCGGCGGTGAACTTGTAGGTGCCGGCGGCGAGTTCGCAGGTGGTGGCGGCCCGAGTAGACTTCACCGCCGAGACACCGGCGGCACGGGCAAGTGGCCGACCGCCTTCGGTGATTTTTGCGCCGAAGGGGACGGGGAAGCTGGCACTGGCGGTGGTGTTCGGCGGCACGGTGATCCCCCACTCGAAGCACCCAGGGGCGGTTTTCCAGGCACTGACGACTTCGCCATGCATGGTATGCAGGTTGCCGCGGGCCCGCGTGAGTTCGCCACCGGGCTGCGGAGCGAGCAAAATGTGTTTGTAGCCGGGTTGCGCCGGGTCGAGTTCGATGCCGGCGACGACGGCATAGAGCCAGGCCCCGATGGCGCCATAGGCATAGTGGTTGAAGGAGTTCATTCCCTTGTCCTGAAAACCCTTCTCCTGGGTCCAGCCGTCCCAGCGTTCCCAGATCGTGGTGGCACCCTGCGTGACGGCGTAAAGCCAGGATGGCCATTTTTTCTGGTGCAGCAGTTTGTAGGCGACATCCAGCCGGTCGGCCCGGGTGAGGACATTCTGAATGTAGGAGGTGCTGACAAAACCGGTCGTGAGCTGAAAGCCGCGTTGTTCGATGTCGCGGATGAGCTCAGCCACAAGCTTCGGACGCAGGGCGGCGGAGCAGAGGTCGAACTGCAGGGTGAGCACGTAGCTGGTCTGCGTGAGGCCGGTGACGAGGCCGTCGCCACTGACAAAGCGCTTTTGATAGGCGCGACGAATCTGCCCGGCCAGCGCACGATAACGGCGGGCCTCGGCGGTGCGGCCAAGGAGGCGCGCGGTCTCCGCGACGATGTCAGTGCTATAAACGAAAAAGGCGGTGCCGATGAGATCCTTCGGCGTGCCGCCGTCCACCTTGCCACTGCCATCGAGGGCGAGCCAGTCTCCGTAGCCTTTCCATTCCCCTGCCTTGGGGTGACAGCGGATGAGGCGGATTGCCACTTTCTCCATGTAAGCAATGAAGCGCCGCATCGCGTCGAAATTCTGCGCAAGGATGGCGGTGTCGCCGTAGCAGAGGTAAATGGTCCACGGGCAGATGACTGCGGCGTCGGCCCAGGCGGGCCCGCCGTCATGATTGACGCCGTCGATATGCGGGGCGACGGAGGGCATGGCGCCGTCGGCGCGCTGGGCGTCGGCGATGTCGCGCGTCCACTTGTGGAAGAACCCGGCGACATCGCGGTTCCACGCGGCGGTGCGGCAAAAGACCTGGGCGTCGCCCATCCAGCCGAGGCGCTCGTTGCGCTGCGGGCAGTCGGTGGGCACCTCGAGGAAATTGCCGCGCTGGCCCCACTCGATGTTGCGCTGCAGCTGGTTGATGAGCGGGTCGCTGCAGGTGAAGCCGCCGGTGCGCGGAGTGGCGCTGTGCAGCACGATGCCGGTGATGGCGTCGGCGGGCAGGTCCTCCGCGTGGCCGGAAACCTCGACGTAGCGGAAGCCGTGGAAGGTGAAGCGCGGCTCCCAGACTTCACCGTCCGTGTCGCCCTTGGTGGTGTAGTAGTCGCTGGCGCGGATGCCGCGGAGATTCTCGAGGTAGATCGTGCCGTCCGGGTTGAGCACCTCGGCGAAGCGCAGCTTGATGACGCGGCCGGCGGGGACCTTCACCTTCAACCGCACACGGCCGACCATGTTCTGCCCGAGGTCAAAGAGCCAGACAGGCTCGGGCCAGACATTGAGCTTCTTCGGTGCCGCAACCGGCTTGAGCTCCTGCATGATGCGGACAGAGGGTCCGAGCACCGGCGAAATCGCGATGGCCGGGGCGGGGAAGATTGTGACGGGCAGCCAGGCGCGATCGTCGTATTCGGCCGTACTCCAGCCCGGCAGTTCGCGGCGGGCATCGTAGGTCTCGCCGGACATGATGTCGCTCTCGGTGATCGGGCCGAAGGCGACTTTCCAGGAACTGTCGGTGGCGACAGCCTGCGTGGTCCCGTCGGCGAAGGTGAGGACGAACTGGGCGCGGAGCTTGGGCCGGTCGCCGTAGTAGCTGCGTGTGCGCCAGCCGACGCGGCCGGCATACCAGCCGTCGCCGAGGATGGCACCCGCGGCATTGGCCCCGGTTTTGAGGAGGGCGGTGACGTCGTAGGCGAGGTATTGGACGCGCTGGTGGTAATCGGTCCAACCGGGGGTGAACTCCTCGCGACCGACCCGGGTGCCATTGAGCTCAAACTCGTAACAGCCGAGGGCGGTGACATAGAGCCGGGCGGAGGCAATTTTACCGCTGACGTTGAAAATCGTGCGCACGTAGGGCGAGGGCAGGGCAACCTCAGGCCCGCCGGCGAGCGCCGAGCCGATCCACTCGCCCTGCCAGGCGGCGGGCTTGAGCAGGCCGGCTTCCCAGAAAGCGGCGGTGCTCACGCTGCGGCGTTTTCTCTCGTCCCAGACTTCGACCCGCCACCAGGCCCGCTGGCGTGAAGCGAGCGGTTGGCCGGCGTAGGCGACATGGGTCGTGGCATCGGACGGCACGCGGCCGCTGCTCCAGAGATCGGGCGGACCGTTGCGCCGGGTGGAGGCTGTGATGCGGTAGGCAGTCTGCCGGGCGCCGCGGCGGCCGTCGGTCGCCAGGCGCCAGCTCAGACGGGGAGCCGCGTCATGCACCGCGAGCGGGTTTTCGAAATAATTGCAGCGCAGCTGGACGGGACGGGTGGGTGAGGGCATGGCAGGTGTGGGAGAGCCAAAGGCCTGACCCGGCGGCAAGGCAAGGACGGCGTGGCGATCAATCAGGCGGGTCCGGAGCAGGTACGGGCGGACCGGGCCCGCCCTGCAGTGGTCCCGGGGCCTGGCTGGTCAATACTTGGAGCGGCGACCGCTGCATCGCGGTGCTTGTCATCATCGATGTCGGAACTAGCATTCAGCCATGGCCAAAATTCTTGTGACCGGCGCGGCCGGTTTCATCGGCAGCCACACGACCGATCTGCTCATCGCCGGGGGACATACCGTGCTGGGCGTCGACAATTTGCGCACGGGTCGCCGGAGCAACTTGGAGCGCGCGCTGCGGTCGCCGTCCTTTCGGCTCACCGAGGCGGATGTGTCCGAGCCGGGAGTGATGGCGGCGCTCGTCTCGGAGTTCCGGCCCGGGGCCGTCATCCATCTCGCGGCCTTGGTCAGTGTGCAGGAGAGTATCAGCGATCCTGCCCTGAACCAGCGGCTGAATGTGACCGCCACCCAGTTCGTGGCGGACGCGGCGGCGGCGCAGGGGACGAAGCGGATCGTGTTTGCTTCCTCGGCGGCGATCTACGGTGACACTACGGACCTGCCCATTGCCGAGGAAAGCGCCGCGCAGCCGATCAGCCCGTATGGCGAAGCCAAACTCGCCTCGGAGCAGTTGCTCCTGGCGCGGAGCGAAGCCGCAGGATTCACCGTGCGTTGTCACCGCTACTTCAATGTCTTCGGCCCGCGGCAGGATCCGGCTTCCCCGTATTCCGGCGTGATTTCGATCTTCGATCGGAGGTATCGTGACGGGAAGCCGGTGACCATTTTTGGTGACGGCCGGCAGACCCGGGATTTTATCTCGGTGCACGATGTGGCGCGGGCGAACGTCGTGGCGGCCACCGTGCCAAACATCACGACCGGCACGGCCAACATCTGCACCGGCCAAGCGACCTCCCTGCTCGACATCGTGAGTGTCTTTGCGGCGTATTATCCCAAGGTGGCGGGCCCACGGTTTGCGCCGGCCCGCGCTGGCGACATCATTCACTCTCTGGGCCGGCCGGATCGGGCGAGGAGCGAATTGAATTTTGAAGCCAAAGTGTCGGTGGCCGACGCGCTCGGCGAACTTATCCGCAGCGGCTGACATTCGGCTTGGCGTCCACCGTCGAGTCGTGGATTCTCCTCACCCATGCGGGAAAACAAGCACGCTTATGTTTGCATCATGGCAGGGGGCAGCGGCGAGCGGTTCTGGCCGATGAGCCGCCAGCACACGCCCAAGCATTTGCTGAAGCTTTTTTCCGTCCGCACGCTGGTGGAGGAGACGGTGCGGCGGCTGGAGGGCGTGGTGCCATTGGGCAACGTGTTTGTGCTCACGAACGAGGCCCAGCTGTCCGGCACGCGGGCGGCGCTCCCGTTTTTGCCGCCGGAGCAGATCATCGCCGAGCCCGCTAAGCGCGACACCGCCCCGGCGGCGGCATTGGCGACCGGACTCGTGCGGGCCCGCGATCCCGCGGGCGTGCTGGCCCTGCTGCCGGCGGATGCCCTGATCAAGGACACGGCAACCTTTGCACGACAGCTGGCGAGTGTCCTGCAGCGGGCAGGGCGGGGCGAGGCCCTGCTGACCTTTGCCATCAAGCCGACGTATCCGGCCACGGGATTTGGTTATTTGGAAATGGCGGAGTCGCTGGGTGGCGGTTTCCGTTGCGTGAAGCGGTTCGTCGAGAAACCGGACCGGCCGACGGCCGAGCGCTACATGGCCGGTGGCAACCATGCGTGGAATGCGGGTATGTTCTTCTGGCGGGTGGCGGCATTTTTGGCCGAGGCGGAACGACAGGCCCCCGAATTGGCGGCGTTTATCCGCGACTTCCCGCCAGGCTCCCCCACGGCCTACCTTGCGCAGCGGTTTGCTGCGCTGACGAAAATTTCGGTGGACTACGCGATCATGGAGAAGGCGGCTGCCGTCGAGACGGTCGTGGCCGAGTTCGATTGGGACGATGTGGGAACTTGGACCGCGTTGGCAACGCACCTGCCGGCAGACGCGCAAGGTAACACGGTCCGCGGCACGGTGGTGACTCAGGATGCAGCGAACAACATCGCTGTCAGCAATGGCCGGATCATCGCCCTCTGCGGTGTGAAGGACCTCGTGGTGGTGGAAACCCCCGACGGTGTGCTGGTCTGTCACCGCGACGCAGTGCAGGATATCAAGCAGCTGATGCCCAAGCTCCCACCGGCGGTGTTGTGAACCCGGCTGGCAAGTGAGAAATTCCCGTTGACGCAAACGGGACGCAGCCTTTGCTCACACTTCTTTGCTTTGGCTCGATAGCTCAGTTGGTAGAGCAGAGGACTGAAAATCCTTGTGTCACTGGTTCAATTCCAGTC
>CAJBES010000100.1 GCA_903952145.1 uncultured Opitutaceae bacterium
ATCATGAAACTGCACACCAAACTGACCCTCTCGCTGCTGGGCGGCCTGTTGTTGATCATTTTCGTTTCGCAGTGGTTCCAACAGTCGCGCAACGCCGCGCTGCTGCGCACGCTCGGCACCGACAACGTCGCTCGGCTCGCGGACCGGGAGGCGAAGAACGCCGAGAATGTTTTTCTCTCCGTCGAATACGCCGTCAGCGGTTCCCTCGAGCGCGGCGAGATGGCGAAGTTCGAGAAGCTTCTCGCGGCCCAGCGCCAGATCAAGGGGCTGATCGAGTTTTCGCTCTTCAACAAGGAAGGCACGGCCGGCTACTCCTCCAGTGCGGCTTTCGTCGGCGGGCGCCTGCCACCGGAACTCAAGACGCAACTGTTGACCGATCCCAAGCGCGTGGTGCGCCGCACGGCCGCCACGTTTGAGATCTACCAGCCGCAGATTGTCGCCGCCGAGTGCATCCGCTGCCACGTTGGCTGGAAGACAGGCAGCATTGCCGGAGTCACCGGGCTTCGCTTTTCCACCGAAGCCCTCACCCAGTCGGAGCAGCACTGGGACTTGTCGGTCGCCGCCCTGCTCCGCGAAAACCGATGGTTGAGCCTGGGCACCGCGGCGGTCATTGTGGTCGTGTTTATCGGGCTGGCCTTTTGGCTGATCCGGCGCCTCGTCAGCCGGCCGCTAGCCCAGGTGATGGTCGAGCTCAACGCCGCTTCCGAGGAAGTGCACTCCGCCTCATCGCAACTGCTCGATTCCAGCCACGCCCTCGCCGACAGCGCAAGCGAGCAGGCGGCCTCCCTGGAGGAAACCAGTTCCTCGCTTGAAGAAGTTTCGAGCATGACCCGCCGCAACACGGACGATGCCCGGAAGGCAAAGGACGTCGCCGACCAGGCGGTGCAGGAAGGCAGCCGCGGGATGGAGAAAATGAAGGCCCTCGACGCGGCGATGGCGGAAATCAAGACCTCCAGTGGGGAGATTGCGAAGATTCTCAAGACCATCGACGAGATCGCCTTTCTGACCAACATCCTCGCCCTCAACGCCGCCATCGAGGCCGCCCGAGCGGGCGAGGCGGGTGCGGGCTTTGCCGTGGTGGCCGACGAGGTGCGTGGCCTCGCCCAGCGCAGTGCCACCGCCGCCCGCGAAACGGCCGGCAAGATCGAGCAGTCGATTCAGAAGAGCGCCAATGGGGCGCTACTCACCGACAACGCGGTGCGGCATTTCAAAGACATCGTCAACCGGGCCCACCAGGTGGACGAGCTGGTATCGGCCATCGCCACCGCGTCGCAGGAGCAGGGCGAAAACATCGGCCAGATCAACACCACTGTGACCCAGATGGACAAAGTCACCCAATCCAACGCGGCGGGTGCCGAACAAAGCGCCAGTGCCGCTGTGCAATTAAACGCGCAGGCCGGTGTGCTGCAGGAAGCGGTGGCGAAATTGCAGCGCCTGATCGAGGGTGGAGCACCGCACGCTCCGGCTTACTGCACACGACGGAAAGCAAGTTCGATCTGAGCGGTGGATAAATTGCCGTGGATTTGCCAACAACCTTGTTTCCGGCTTGTTTTCACTGCATTTCTCGGCACGTTTTTATATTCTAATAGACTCATAAACAACTCTAAGCACGATTAACGAATCTTTTCTGCTATTGAACCTGAGAGGCTCAAATCCCCCTCTCCGCCGTCCCCAATGAAGACCGCACATGAGTGCGGTCTTTTATTGGGGGACGGGCCGAATATTAGGATTTTTTAGCTCCGCGGCGCGGTAGGGGCCGAGCGTCGGGCCGTCCGCGACTTCCTGACGGCGCGCCCAGCGGCCGAGGCTCATGCATTCTTCCCGGTCGAGCCCTGCCCGTCCAATCTTCCCGGCTAGAGAATTGGCAAT
>CAJBES010000101.1 GCA_903952145.1 uncultured Opitutaceae bacterium
ACGACCATAGCTTCCGAGGCCCAACTGCGAATTGACCCAGTGACCTTTCTACGAAAGCCGATTTCCCAACTCATGCCAAACTCATGCCAATTTGATTGTTTTCCCTGCATCTTGGTGCATTCAGTTGCCGCAACTCATGAAAACCAATCAGAGCGTTAATCCCGCTCTGACAGAGGTAAAACCGACAGGGGAACGAGTTCGCCACTCCAACGCGTGTATCCATTCGTTGGGTTCGAGTCCCACCCCGGGCACCAATAAAGAATGCGTTGGGCCCTCGTTGTCCCACCGGGTGAAATACACGCGTCCCATCGGATCGAAGTCCAGACGCAGTCTGTTTTCTTGCGCACTGGCCGAGCCGGAAGCACCGCCGGACCAGGGTCACGGGCAACGGTGGGTCGTTGGCTGGAGGCATCACGTCATGCTATCGCGACGGCCAGACAGGAAACCAATGACGCAGTCTGGCACCAAATCCCAAGGCTAATGGGGCCTCGTATTGCCCCAGGCCATGATCATAGCCGCCAGAATGAGGCAGGCAATGGCGGCATACATCGCGCGGCACGGCCGGCCTGTGACTCCGCGCCACTCCCCGCTTAAAAAGCCCAGCGCCTGGCCGCCGAGCATCTGCGCGACCTGCTGGATACCAAGACCAGCCGAGGCACCCAGCGCACCTAGCCACCTCATGCCGCCGCCCATGAGCACGATGCCGGCCGCCAGATTAACGCCCATGACAGTCGCAAGCGCCGCTTCGGGCCAATTTCGCACAAGCACACCAAACGATTGATTCCTGGTCATCAGGTAGAGCGGGTAGATGAGGTTCACCAGCGCGCCACCGAGTAGACCGACGGCCCACACGGCGAACGTCGCCGGGATCTCGCCGGCCCCCTCGTCCTGCATCGCCCGCATGATCGGTCCCTGTCCGTAGACAAACGCGAGGCCCATGCCGGAGGACAGAACGCCCGCGACTGCCGCCATGATCAATCCGCCTTTGAAACTGCCGGCGTTGGGCGCCCGCCGCGGTTGCACCCGCTCGCGACCGAAGCCCGCCGCGGCTGCGAGGGCTACACCCAGCAGCATCAGGCCCACACCGGAGAGCACGGTGAGTCCCGCGGCGGAATCAAGGTCAGGTGCGTCCCGGAAGAGTCCGGAGCCCTTGACGATCAGCGGCAGCGTCACGCCGAATGCAGCCCCAAGACCCGTGAGAATGGCACCGGTGAGTGCCACCCCGATGCGAACAAAGCACAACCCGCACAATACGTTCGCCAAGCCCCAGCCCACGGCCCAGAGGTTGGCCGTGATGATCGTGCCAGCCGGCACCTTCGAAAGCGCCACCAAGGCGTTCGGACAAAGCAGCAGGGTGGCGGACCAGGGTAAAATGATCAGGCCCGTCAGCATGCCGCAGAACCACCAATGCTCGAACTGGAACTGCCTCATCAGCTTTATCGGCCATACCCCGCTGCCGACGAGCAGGCCGGCCAAGGTCACGAGGATGATTCCGATCACTGGTTGGGAGGGCATGGCAGTTTCTGTGGGCACCGGGGCAAAGCCACCAACCAAATTACCCGGATTCCCAACGCAGCCCGCGTTGCCAGCCGGCCGGCGGCGGTGCGACCCGGCGACTCCGGTCCAATTCACCTCACCACTTCACCGGCGAACCGCCGCTCCGGCCGCGTTTCCACGCCGATAGGTCGCATCGCCCTCCGCCTGGCGGATCTCATGATTCCCGCAGCACGGGAAAAACGACACCGGCAGCCACGCCACCTGCGCCAGCAGCCAGTCGCCCGCAGGTTAGCCCCGGGATAACCTAGCCCGGTCACCCCCTGAGCCCGCTGCGCGGGCAGGTCGTTGAATACCACGAAACGGATGGCGGGGCGAGCAGCAGCGTCACGGCCGGCGTGGCGGCAAATCCCCCTGGCTCAATAGCACAGCTCCACCATCTGGTGGGCCGTGAACTCGGGCACGGTAAACTCGACCCCGTCGGCATGCGCGGTGAATGCCAGCATGCCGCCGTCGGGCACGAGGCGCACTGCTGTCACCTTGCGTGGCAACAGCAGGCGCACCCGCGTATCGTGCAACGGCACGAGGTCCTCAATGATCTCGACATTTTTCCCGTAGAAGGTGCCGCGGTTGCTGGTCGTGGCGAAGAGCAAGTGCACCACGTAGCGTCGCTCGCCGCGCTGCTCCAGGACGTTGAGGCGCGCGATCGAGGGCAGATTCGTTTCCACCGGCAGCTTCCCGCCGAGCAGATGCCGCAGCGCCGCTGCGAAGAAATCGCGGTAGAGCGGCTGGCCATAGGTGCGGTAGGCGCTGAAGAGATTGTGCGCGAAATACGCCATTTGCCGCCCCAGCACCGCCGCCGGCGGCACCAACCCCGGCGCGTCCGGTGCGTGCTGGTGCGAGCAGTAATGCTCCCAAGTGCGGTTGAAATAGGACGCGCGCCGCGTCGCCAGCACCTTGGCCGTGGTCGGCTTGAGGTCGTAGGCGCCACCCAAAATCACGATGGCCGACTGCACCGCGACCTCCGGCGTGAGCGGCGTGGCCATGAGGTAGTCGGGGTCGTTCGCTGAGCGGCCGAGCAGTTTCGCGCCGGGATCGACGGCGAACTTCTCCTGCTTTTCGTCCAGCAATGCCGAACCTGCCGCGATGATGCGGCCGCCACCCGCGAGGTATTTCTTCGCCTTTACCGTGTTGGCCGGCGTCATCACGAAGCTGTCGGGCAGCACCACAAGATCGAACGGACCCCAGCCCGCGTGCTCGTCGAGCACCACGAAAGGCTGGTGCAACTCGAGCAGCATGCGCCCGGCGCCCTCGTCGGCCACGACTGATTGCGCATGCCCGCCGCGCCAGCGGTGCTGGTTCTGCTCGCAACTCACAAGGGCGATGCGCGCCACCGGCTTGACGTGATCGCACCACGGCTCCTTGCGCTCCACCTCGGCGTAGGCCGCCCCGATCGTCTTGTAGGTGTCGAGGTTCATCTCGCCGTTCGGGTGCAGTTGGTCGCCCACGCTGCACTTCGCCCCGTAGGCCAGCATGGCGCCGCACTCGTAACGCAGTGCCGCGGGCCGCTTGAAGCCGCCGAACTCGCCCCACGTGTTGTGAAACTTGCCCGTCATGCCCATGAAATCCCACTTCTGCGTGATGACATAGCGGGCCGACAGCGGGAAGTGGTCGTAGCCCCAGCCGCCGGTTGGCAGCGATTCAAGCTCGAGATGGGTGTTGAACGCCAGGGCCTTCCGCGCGCCCATCGAGATGTGCCCGGAATTGTGGAAGACCGGCGTGTCCTTGCGCACCGACTGCGCCGCCGCCGTGGTCGCCCGGAAATACCGGTAGAGCACATCCTCGCCATAGCGTGCCACGTCGGCGTCAATTTCGGGGTTGTAGCCAAGTTTCTTCATCTCCTTCAGCGCGCCGTCGCTGTAGTCGCGCTGCGAGCTGATGATATCCAGAAAAATGCCGTCGTTGTCCGGCCAGCGTTCGACCACCTCGCGGATCTGCGCGCAGAGGTAGTCAAGGTAGGGCGAATTGAACCGCAGGATGCGCACGAACCACTCCACCTCGAGCGGTTTGTAGGTCGTGCCGTCCTTCTTTTTCACCACCCAGGTTGGGTTCGCAAAGGCCGCCAGCTCATCGAGCCCCGCGCTGAGGTAGATGGGGCAGCGCACGCCGATCTCACGGCAGGCGTCGATCTGCCGCGCCAACAGGTCGAATTTCAGGTGCGGGTGAAGCTTTCCGACCTTCGTCGGGTGATAGCTGTAGCCGTGGTGGCACTTGGAAAAAATCGTGATCGAGTCCACATGCCCGACCTTCAGCGCCTCCTGAAACTGCCGCTTGTTGAAGCTCGTCCCGATGCCGGGGATGAGGCCGCTGGTGTGAAAATCGAGGTGGACCTGCCGGAAACGTAGGTGATGCATGGACTTGGGAGTAAAAAACCATCAAGGCGCATTAGCGCGCCGCACCCACGGATAAGCGCCACTTTTCAGCGGCGCGCGAGGCAAAATTGGCTCGCCCGGCCCGGGTGCCGCCGCCACAACCATCGCTCACTCGAAACCCACCAACTCAATCTTATGATAATCCCGAAATCGTGGCAACTGGGCGCAGCCTCCTTGCTGGCCGCCGCCTTCTCCCCCTCCCTGCACGCAGGCGAGGCCGACATCAATATCCCCGATCTCACGCACGTGCGCTTCGACGGCCTGGGCGGCATCAGCGGTATGGCGCTGATGTATCTCGGCATCCTGATGTGCGCAATCGGAGCGGCTTTCGGCCTCGTCCAATACACTCAGACCAAGGCCCTCCAGGTGCACTCCTCCATGGCCTCCGTTTCCCAGATGATCTGGGAGACCTGCAAGACCTACCTGTTTACGCAGGGCAAGTTTCTCGCCATCCTCTGGACGCTCATCGCCGCCTGCATGATCTACTATTTCGGCGTGCTGTCGCACATGACGGCCGGCCATGTTGTCATCATCCTGTTGGCTTCGGTCCTCGGCATCCTCGGCTCCTACGGCGTCGCCTGGTTTGGCATCCGCATCAACACCGTGGCCAATTCCCGCACGGCCTTCTCCGCCCTGAAGGGCAACCCACTCGCCACCCTCGGCATTCCGCTGCGCTCCGGCATGAGCGTTGGCCTGCTGCTCGTCTGCGTGGAGCTGTTCTTCATGATCTGCATTTTGGTGTTTCTGCCGCGTGCTCTGGTCGGGCCGTGCTTCATCGGCTTCGCCATCGGCGAATCCCTCGGCGCCTCCGTCCTCCGCATCTGCGGCGGCATCTTCACCAAGATCGCCGACATCGGTTCCGATCTCATGAAGATCGTCTTCAAGCTCCCCGAGGACGACCCCAAGAACCCCGGCGTCATCGCCGATTGCACCGGTGACAACGCCGGCGACTCGGTCGGGCCCACCGCCGACGGCTTCGAGACCTACGGCGTCACCGGCGTCGCGCTGGTTGCGTTCCTGGCCCTCGCGCTGGCCGCCGCGCCCACCGTCTGCGCCACGCTCATCATCTGGCTCTTCACGATGCGCGCGCTGATGATCGTCACATCCCTGCTCTCCTATACCATCAACGAAGGCATCACCAAGGTCATGTTCAGCGGCAAGAAGGACTTCGATTTCGAGGCGCCCCTGACCCACCTCGTGTGGCTCACCTCCGTCGTGTCGATCGCGATCACTTTCGCGGCGAGTTATTTCCTGCTCGCGCATCAGACCGGTCTCCATGCCAACCTCTGGTGGGTGCTCTCGGTCATCATCAGCTGTGGCACGGTCGCCGGCGCCCTCATCCCGGAGTTCACCAAGATCTTCGTCAGCACCAACTCCCGGCACGTGAAGGAAGTCACCAACTGCTCCAAGCACGGCGGCGCCTCGTTGAACATCCTGTCCGGCTTCGTCGCGGGCAATTTCTCGGCCTTCTGGATGGGCCTCGTCATCATGCTGCTGATGTTCGTCTCCTACCACTTCTCCCAGAACGTCGGTCTGCTCTCGATCATGCCGGAGAAGTTCCTCTTCGCCGCTCCCATCTTCGCCTTCGGCTTGGTGGCCTTCGGCTTCCTCGGCATGGGCCCGGTCACGATCGCGGTCGACAGCTACGGCCCCGTCACCGACAACGCGCAGTCCATCTACGAACTCTCGCAGATCGAAGGCCGACCCGGCATCGCCGCCGAGCTTGAGCGCGACTTCGGCTTCAAGCCCGACTTTGAAAACGCCAAATACCAGCTCGAAAAGGGCGACGGCGCCGGCAACACCTTCAAGGCCACCGCCAAGCCCGTGCTCATCGGCACCGCGGTCGTCGGTGCCACCACCATGGTGTTCGGCATCATCATGCTCCTAGAGAACATGTTCGGCAATGCGGTCACCAAACTCTCCATCGTCCAGCCCGAGATTATCCTCGGCCTGATCATGGGCGGCGCCGTCATCTACTGGTTCACCGGCGCCTCCTGCCAGGCCGTCGTCACCGGGGCCTATCGCGCGGTCGTTTACATCAAGGAGCACATCAAGCTCGACGCATCCACCGCCTCTGCGGCGGACTCGAAGGAAGTCGTCCGCATCTGCACGGTCTACGCGCAGAAAGGCATGTGGAACATCTTCATCGTCGTGTTCTGCTTCGCCCTGGCCCTGCCCTTCTTCAACGCCTACTTCTTCATCGGCTATCTGATCGGCATCGCCTTCTTCGGTCTCTTCCAGGCCATCTTCATGGCCAACGCCGGCGGTGCCTGGGACAACGCCAAGAAGATCGTCGAGGTCGACCTCCGCGAAAAGGGCACTGAGCTGCACGCCGCCACCGTCGTCGGCGACACCGTGGGCGATCCCTTCAAGGACACCTCCTCTGTCGCGATGAACCCTGTCATCAAGTTCACCACCCTCTTCGGCCTGCTCGCCGTCGAAATCGCCGTGACGATGAACAACCAGCCAAACCTGAAGCTCGCCATCGGCGTGTTCTTCTTCCTCGTCGCCCTCGTCTTCGTGTATCGCAGCTTCTACTGCATGCGCATCCCCGAAGACAACAGCGCCGGCATCTGAACTGCCAGACCGCAGCGGCGGGCTTCGTGCCCGCCCTTGCACCTCTCAGGCCGCGGCTGACCCCGCGGCCTTTTTTGTGCCCGCCCCGAATCGTTCCTGTTCTCGTCATCCACATCGTTCTCGCCCAGCACCGCCCGCAGCCGCTGCGCCGGACCGCGGACACAACTCGCGCAGCGACAACGTGGCGCACCCATGCACCACAAGACTCCCCTTGCCTGCCTGGAGCTTTGGCCATTGGGCGTTCACCTGCGCGCATCCATCATCCTGCCCCAATATCCCTTTCCTTGTGTCGCCTGGATCCTTCCCTGACACAACTGGCGCGCTCATCACGGTGACCTAAACGGTCCTTTTCAGGCCCGACCAATCAGCGGTTTCCCCTCTGTGCTTTTGGTTCAAGAAAGATCCGGGTTGCCACGGATTGCCCAGCGCCTACTTGCCAAGCTTGCGCAGCGCCTGGTTGATTTTCACCAAATCGCAGACGTCGGGGCGGTAGTCCGGCCCCAGCCATTCGAGCCATTCGCGACCGAGGTCGGTCTCGGGCTCTTTGAGGCAGGCCAGCATGTCGTAAAAAGCCTCCAGCCCCCCGCAATCCTCCGGCGGGCCCGCCAGTTCCCCGGCCATGCAGACCGGGTAGCGCATGCCCTTTTCCATCGGCAGAATTTTCTCCAACTTGATGTCCACCTGCCAGCTGTCGCCGAAGTCGTAATGGTAAACGAAGCCATGCCGCTGGCCCAAATCCAAATCAGACAAGGTCACATCGCGGTCATCCTCGATCACCAGTTCATCACGCTTGAGCGGGTTGCCCAGCCGGAGGTCGTCGAGCGTGAACACATGGGTCTGGTAGTCGAACCAGTCGAAGAGCACCTGGATGGTGTCGTGCAACCGCGACAGCCACATGGACTCCCGCACGAGCAACCGCCGCCAGATGGGCGGCGAGGAGCCCGCGACCACGAGCCGCAGCGAAAACACCTGCTCCGTCTTTTTTTTCTTCTTCAGGGGCGAACCCCTGCCTTCGTGGAGACCGATCATGGTTTGCCCCTTGATGGCGCCAGCAGCTTCTCCACCTCGTCGAGCGTGCGCTCGAAGCTCTTCATCGCGGCCTCGACCGGCGCCGGTGTGGCCAAGTCGACGCCGGCGCCCTTGAGCAACTCAAGCGGCGGTTGCGAGCAGCCACCCTTCAACATGCCAAGATAAGCCTGCACCGCCGGTTCGCCCTGCTCGCGCACGCGGTCGGCAATGGCGATGCCGGAGGAAAGCCCGGTGGCATAGGCGTAGACATAGTATTTGTAGAAAAGATGGGGAATGTAGGCCCACTCGAGGCCGTCATTGGCGTCGATCGTGAAGTCCGGACCGTAGTAACGGTGCAACAGATCGAGGTAGGCTTCCTCCAGCCGGGCGGCGGTGAGCGGCGTGCCCTGCTCGTGCAGCGTGTGGACGAGGCGCTCGAACTCGGCAAACATCGTCTGGCGGAAGATCGTCTGGCGGATCGTTTCGAGGCGTTCCACCAGCAGATAGGCCTGCTCCGCCGGGTCATCGGTGCGCGCGAGCAGGTAGTCCGACAGCAGGGTCTCGTTGCAGGTCGAGGCGATCTCGGCGAGCAGCGTGGTGTAGCGATAATTGGGGTAGGACTGCGCTGTCATGGCCAGATCGCTGTGCAGGGCGTGGCCATACTCGTGCGCCAGCGTCGACATGTCATCGAGCGAGTCCTGATAGTTCATCAACACCCATGGATGCGGCCCGTAGACGCTTGAAGAGAAGGCGCCGCTGGCCTTGTCCTTGTGCGGATAAAGGTCGAGCCAGCCGCTGCGGGGATCGAGGCCCTCGGCCAGCCGGCGGCCATATTCCGCCCCGAGCGGTTTGAGTGCCTCGGGCAGGATCCGTTGCGCCTCGGCGAAAGGCACTTCCTTTTCCACGCCGGCGACGAGTGGAATGTAGAGGTCATAAAGATGCACCCCGTCCAATCCGAGCACCCGCTTGCGCAGGGCGACATAGCGGTGGAGTAGCGGCAGGTGCGCGTTCACTGTGCGCACGAGGTTGTCGTAGACGATCGGGCTGACATTGTCCTTGTCGAGGTAGGCGGCGAGCGCGGTGTCGTAGCCGCGGGCGCGGGCGTAGGCGACGTCGAGCTTGATCTGGCCGGCAAGCGTGCCGGCCAGTGCGTGCTGGTATTGGCGGAGCGTGCCGAACAGGCCGGTGACGGCGGCGCGGCGGACGGCGCGGTCCGGCGAGGCGCGGAACCGGCCGTAATTGGAAAGCGTGAGTTGCACCTCCTGGCCCGCGGCGTCCTTGATCTTCGGCAGCGGCAGGTCGGTCAGCAACGCCCCGTGAGTGTCCTCATGTGCCGACGGCAGCTCGTTGAGGTCGATTTCGGCCCAGAGATTGTCGCCCAACAGGCCGAGTGCACGCTCGGCATCAGCGGAGAGCACGCGGGCGGAACGGCGGCGGAGGTCATCGAGGTAGGCGCGATAGGGCACCAACCGCGGTTCCCGGGCGACAGCCGCTTCGACGGCCTTGGCCGGCAGCACCAGCAACTCACGGCGGATAAAGGCCGCGGTCTGCATCAGCCTGGCCATCTCGGCCAGGCTGCGTTGGCCGAGGGCGCTGGCGGTGTCGTCCGACTGCGCCGTGCTCTGGCGCAGATTTGCATACAGCGTGAGGGCATTGGCGTCCCGGTGCAGGTGGAAATACAGGTCGAGGCAGTCGGACAACGCAACCGGATCGGCCAGCTTGCCCTGGAACTGGGCGAGGGCCGGCACGTCGGCCTGCAGCTTGGTGAGCGCCTGTTCAAACGCCTGGTCCGAAGCAAACAGGGGCGAGAGGTTCCATGTGTAGGCGGACGGCACGGCCGCCCTGGGAGTGTTGGCGTCGGGGGTGTAAGCGGGTAGTGCGGTAGGGGTCGCCGCAAAAGCCGGCACGCACAGCAACGCAGCGGTCACGGCAAGAACGGTGAGGCGGAAAATCGTTTTCATGGAGGGACGGCGGACATGCCGCCAACGAAGGGTTGAGGTTTTGATTGCCGCCAGCCTCATCCGGCCGGACCCGTCGGCTCAAGGGCAAAGCCGGAACAGATTCGCCAGCCCGGTGGGCGGCAAACCGGCCGGCCGACGTTGGGGCAACTCTGTTTCCTGGCCAATGGGGACGCGCCAACCCGGTCGCGTCTTCCGCCCCATGCGCCCTATCCCCCGGCCGTGCTAATCGCGTTGACGCACCGCGCCGCTCCCTGCCCTGCTGTTGGGCAACTTGCCCTCTTCCATGGCTGAACGCATCGGTTTCGACAACACGCGGTATCTGGAGCAGCAAAGCGCTGCCATCCTCGACCGCGTCAATAATTCCAACGGCAAACTCTACCTCGAGTTTGGCGGCAAACTGCTCTTTGACTACCATGCCGCACGCGTGCTGCCGGGCTTCCACCCGAACGTGAAGATGCAGCTTCTGCAAAACCTCAAGGACCAGGCCGAAGTGCTGCTCTGCATTTTCGCCGGCGACATTGAAAAAAAGAAGATGCGCGCCGATTTCGGCATCACCTACGACACCGACGCCCTGAAGACTATCGACGAGCTCACCGAGCGGGGGGTCACGGTGCGCGCCGTCGTCATCACGCGTTTTGACCACCAGCCGGCGGCGGTCGCTTTCAAGAACCGGCTCGAGCGCCGCGGCCTGCGCGTTTACACGCACCGCGCCACCAAGGGCTACCCGACCGAAATCGACACCATCGTGAGCGAGGAAGGCTACGGGGCCAATCCCTACATCGAGACCGAGCGGCCCATTGTGGTCGTCACCGGCCCCGGCCCCGGCAGCGGCAAGCTCGCCACCTGCCTCAGCCAGCTCTACCATGAGCACAAGCGCGGCCGGCCGGCCCACTTCGCCAAGTTCGAGACTTTTCCCATCTGGAATCTCCCGCTCAAGCACGAGGTCAATGTGGCCTACGAGGCGGCCACCGCCGAGATGAAGGACGTCAACCTCATCGACCATTACCACCTCGAGGCCTACGGCCAGGCGGCGGTCAACTACAACCGCGACATCGATGCCTTCCCGCTGCTACGGCGGATCATCGAACGCATCACCGGCCAGCCGTCGTTCTACAAGTCTCCGACCGACATGGGCGTGAACCGCGCCGGCTTCGGCATCGTCGACGATGCCACGTGCCGCACCGCCGCCGCCCAGGAGATCATCCGCCGCTACTACAACTACGCCTGCGAATACGCCATGGGATTGGTCGAGAAGGACACCGTGCAGCGCGCCGAGCTCATCATGAGGAGCCTCGGCCTGTCGGTGAAGGATCGCATTGTGGTGGCCCACGCGCATGCCGCCGCCGCGGCCGCCACCGCGCGGGGCCAAGGAGCCGACGGCATCTATTGCGCCGCCGCGATCGAGCTGCCCGACGGGCGCATCGTCACGGGCAAAAACTCCCCGCAGATGCACGCTGCGGCCAGTCTGATCCTCAACGCGGTGAAGGTCCTCGCGGACATCCCCGACTCCATCCATCTCCTACCGCCGCTCATCACCAAATCTCTCACCCATTTCAAAAAGGACGTGCTGCAGGGCAAAATGATGAGCCTTGATGTCGAGGAAACGCTGATCGCCCTGAGCATCAGCGCCACGATGCACCCGGCCGCCGCCACCGCCATCGAACGACTGAAGGAACTCAACGGCTGCAATGTGCACCTCACGCACATTCCGACCCCGGGCGATGCCGCCGGCCTGCGCAAGCTCGGGGTAGTCGTCACCAGCGATCCGGAATTTGCCTCAAAATCTCTCTACGTCGGCTGAGCCATCGCAGGCGCCCTGCGGTGTTTGTCCGTGATACGTGACCAGCTCCCGGGCAGATCGAGCCCACGCCGGATCTAGAACCGATACGCGACGGTGGCACCGACCTGCCGCGGGGAAGCGCGGTCCTCGTAGCGGGTTTCAAGGTAGTCGGGATCCGCATTGCCGAAGAAGAACACCCGCTGTTCGTAACTTGCATTGAAGAGATTTCGCCCCCAGAGGGTGAACGTCCACTCGCGCCAGGCGTAGCCGAGGCTGGCGTTGACGACACGGAACGCACGCCGCGCCTCGTGCTGATTGTTGGAGTCGAACTGCTGCGCGCTACCGACGAGATCGGCACTGGCAAAGAAGCCATGGTCGGCGCCGTAGCGCGTGCCGAGCGTGTAACCGTAATGCGGCGTGTTCGCGAGGTCGCGGCCGCCGCCGGTGTTGCCGTTTGTGAGAGTGAACGGAGCGAGTTCGGAGCGCATCAGCGCCAGCGAGCTGCGGAGCGACCATTCCCTCGTGAGCGCATAGGTGCCGGAGGATTCCAGACCGTAAACATGGGCGGCGGCGCCGTTGTCGGTGAAAAAGCGGTAATTGCCGCCAAAGCCCGCGGAGTCCCGCACCTGTGGGTCGTGCCGCTGCAGGTAAAAGGCCGTGACCTCGCCGGTGGCGCGCCGGTCGAGCCAGTGACCGCGGAGACCGGCCTCATAGTTCCACAGGGTCTCCGTGCCGTAGGCCAGCGGATCCACCGCCGGGTCAATGCGCGCGTCGAGGTTGATGCCGCCAGCCTTGTAGCCGCGCGTGAGCGAGATGAAGGCAAGCTCGTGGTCGCCCAGATTGTGCTCCAGCGTGAGTTTGCCGCCGACGAGCGTGTCGTCGAAATCCGGATGAATCACGACCACCGCGTCGAAGGCGCCGTGGCTTTTGCGAAAGCGCGTCTTGGTGCCGTCTCCCTTGAGACCGACCTGCTCCACCCGCAGGCTGGCCACGAGGCGTGTGCGCGGCGTGATGTCATGGCCGATTTGGCCGAAGAGGGCGGTGTTCGTCGCCTGGTAATTGGTCTTCAGCCCGCGGAGACTGCCGGGGTCTTCGTTGGTGTAGCGGGAGAACTCTTCGGTGTCAGAGTAGAAGGCACCGAGCGTCCAGCGGTTGATCCAGCCCGCGGGGTCGTTACCAGGCTCCGAGTCGAGGCGCAGTTCCTGGTTCACCACCCAGCGGGAGCGGTGGAGATCGCTGAAGCCCTGATAGGAGGCCGCGGTCCAGTCGTCGTCGTAGCTGTAGCGCGAACGCGTGTGCGCGCCGCTGGTGACTGTGGTGAAATGCACGCTGTCCCATCCGCGGCAGGTGCCCCGCAAGCTGGCGGCGAGCGAATGCTGTTCGTCGCGCCCGGGCTGATCGCTGTAGGTCAGGCGGCCGTTGTTATCGAGGGCGAACTCGTCGTAGCCGTTGTTGAAATCGGCGGCGAGCATGGCGGCTTCCCAGCGCCAAAGGGCGTTGGGATTCCACGTGAGGCGGAGCCGGGCGGTGAACTCGTCGCGCGCGTTCGTATAACGGTGCAGCGTGACGTTGCGGCGGAAACCATCACTCACGGTTTGCTGCACGGCGAGGCGCATCATGAGTTGCCCGGGCTGGGCCGTCACGAGCGGACCGCCGGCGGCAAAACTCCCGAAGCGGAGCGCGTCGCCACCGAAACCAGCCTCGGCCTGACCAGTCCAGAACGGCGTGGGGGCGTTGGTCACGAGGCGGACGAGGCCACCCGCGGCGTTGGCACCGAAGGCGCCGGCCTGGGGGCCGCGCAAAATCTCGACCTGGCGCACGTCGAAGGCGCTGCCAACGGTGCCGAGCCCGGTGAAATCAAGGTCGTCTACCAGGAAGCGCACCGCCGAATCGGGCGTCTCGCCCTCGTATTGGGAATTTTCCCCAAGGCCCCGGATCTGAAAATAGCGCGGTCGCGACGTGCCGCCCGTCCAAGTCAGGTTGGAAATCTGGTCAACGAGGTCTCCAAAGTGCCGCACCGCGCCCGCGTGCAGGGCAGCGTCGTCGAAAACGCTGACACTGGCGGAGATGCGTTCGAGTGGCGAAGCCCACAGGTCAGCCGTGACACGCACCGGTTCCATGGTTACGGGCGTTGCGGGTGAAGTCCGGGCCGATGCCCCCAAGCCGGCAAAGCCGGCCAGCACGGCGAGGAGGATTTTGATCGGTCGTTGCATGGTTGGTGAATGCCCGACCCAGATTGGACTCCCGCTGAAGGGGCGCCGTGCGCCCGGTGGCGCGCTTCGCGGCGCCTGCTGTTTCCTTCGTCGGCATGATCCGTTCCAGGTTCGAAGGGTCGAGCAGCCGAGTCGTGCCGCAATCTCAGTCCTCCGCGGAGGACACCCCTACAGGCAAGGCGCACACAAGACCACCAGTCGCGGGGTGCAAGTCTAACCTACGCGGAAGGTGTCATGCCCTAAAAACACAAGAGCCGCCTCTTTCGAGGCGGCCCGAGTGACCTAACACCAAGCAAACCGTTAGAACTACAAACATTCACTGTTTTACCAGAACAGTGCTGACTACAGAGAGAAAGACGCAGCCGGACGCAAAACGCTCAATAATTCAGCCAAAAATATTACGGTAAATTTTATTCCATTAAGCACTGCAGGAAATGTCTTTACGAATTATCAATCACACGGGATGGACCGCATTGATACCGTCGGGGCCTGCCATTCTTCGAGAAAATAACCTTTCCCAACCTTATCAGCCTGCTTGCAGGCTTCTTCCTCGCCGCCGGTATTACCTTGCCGCCTATTTGGTGGCAGGCGTCTGCTCCCGGATAGCCGGGGCCCAAGTAATCAACGTCACACGACGAGGGCACACCAAAGGAGGGCAAGCAGGGGGTTCATGATAGCAATCTGCTACTGCCCTCTCCCTGCTCAATGTAGGATGATATCCCCGTCCGGCTTCACCAAATCCGCCGACGTCGTGTCGGGCACCGGGGTGTTCAGCAGCGGATAGGAGTAACGGCGGCCCTCAAAGTTGCGGAACACCACTTCCTCATCGGTGATTTTCTCCACGTATTCCGGATTGATGGGCACCTTGCCGCCGCCACCGGGTGCATCGATGACGTATTGCGGCACGGCGTAGCCGGTGGTGTGCCCGCGCAGCGCGCGGATGATCTCAATCCCATTGCGGACGTCGGCCTTGAAGTGTGCCCCGCCCGTGATGAGGTCCATCTGGTAGATGTAGTAGGGTCGCACCCGCATCCGCAGCAGGCGGTGGACGAGGGCCTTCATCACGTCGGCATCGTCGTTGATGCCCCGCAGGAGCACGCTCTGGTTGCCCAACGGCACCCCGGCGAAGGCCAACCGGTCACAAGCCTCCTTCAGTTCAAGCGTCGCCTCCTTCGGGTGGTTCACATGGATGCTCATCCAGATCGGACCGTGCTTCCGGAGAACCTCGCACAGGCCGGGCGTGATGCGCTGCGGCAAGAACACCGGGATGCGCGAGCCGATGCGGATGAATTCCACGTGAGGGATGGCCCGCAGCCGGCCCAGCAGGTGATCGAGCTTCTTGTCGGAGAGCAGCAGGGGGTCGCCGCCGGAGATGAGGACATCACGCACCTCCGGATGCGTCTCGATGTAGTGCAGCCCCTGCTGGTAGGCGGGATGAAAATCGTAATGCTGCGCGTTGGAAACCAGCCGGCTGCGCGTGCAATAGCGGCAGTAGGCCGCGCAGCGGTCGGTGACGAGGAACAGCACGCGGTCGGGGTAGCGGTGCACCAGCCCGGGCACGGGCGAGTGCTCATCCTCGCCCAATGAGTCGAGCTTCTCCTCGGCGGATAGCTGCATCTCGCCGGCCCGCGGGATGACCTGCTTGCGGATCGGGCAGTCGGGGTCGTCGCGGTCGATCAGGTTGAAAAAATAGGGGGTGATCGCCAGCGAAAGCTTCTGGTTGGCAAATTCGCAGCCGGCTTTTTCCTCGGCCGTAAGCGTCATGAACTGCTCCAGCTGGGCCGCGTTGGTCAGCCGGTGCTTCAGCTGCCATGTCCAGTCGCGCCAGTCGGTTTCGGGGATATGCCGCCATAGGCCTTGGCCCTCGAACCAAGTGGCGCGGTCTTCGGTGTAGGACATGTGGATAGCGACAACTGGTAAGGCGCCTAACCATCCCTGTCAAACGGTGGGCAAAGAAATTATGCCACCACCGCAAGGTTTCCCCTTGGCAGTTCCGAAACGAAACCTTTTCGTTCGCCTTTAATGTCCACGCCCAAACCCGGAGTTCTCGCGCTTGAAGACGGCAGTGTTTTCCACGGCCGTGCGTTTGGAGCCGACGCCACCATCGCCGGCGAATGCGTGTTCAACACCTCGATGACCGGCTACCAGGAGATTCTGACCGATCCCTCCTACTTCGGCCAGATCGTCACCATGACCGCCCCGCAGATCGGCAACTACGGGGTCAACGATGAGGACGCCGAGGCCGGCGGGCCGAAGTGCTCCGGTTTCATCGTGCGCGAGGTCTCACCCATTGCGAGCAACTGGCGCTCGAAGCTCTCCCTCCCCGACTATCTGCGCAAGTACGGCATCCCCGGCCTCAGTGAGATCGACACCCGCGCCCTCACCAAGAAGCTGCGCGTGGACGGCGCCATGAAGTGCTGCCTCAGCACGCTACCCCTCAGCGACGCGGAGGCGGTGCAACGCGCCCGAGACTGGCAGGACATGGCCGGCAGCGACTATGTGAAGGACGTCACCTGCAAGGAGCCCTACCTCTGGGGCACCGACGAACCCGCCAACCACAACCCACCCTACCTGCCCGTGGGCACCACGATGAACGCACCCGGCATCCCCGCGACAACATTTCGCGTGGCCGCCTTCGATTACGGCGCCAAGTTTTCCATTTTCCGCAAACTCGTGAACCACGGCTTCGCGGTGCATGTGTTTCCCGCCACCGCCACCGCCGCCCAAGTGCGCGAGTTCAAGCCCGATTGCGTGTTCCTCTCCAACGGCCCGGGCGATCCGGCCGCACTCGGTTACTTGCACCAGACCGTGACCGGATTGCTGCCGCACTTCCCGATTTTTGGCATCTGTCTTGGGCACCAGATGCTCACCCACGCCTTTGGCGGCACAACCTTCAAGCTCAAGTTCGGCCACCGTGGCGGCAACCAGCCGGTGCAGAATCTCGAGACCGGCAAGGTTTCCATCACCGCGCAGAACCATGGTTTTGCCACCGATCCAAAATCTATCGCCAAGGGCGGCGCCCAGGTTACCGAGATCAATCTCAACGACCAGACCGTCGAGGGTCTGCGCCACCAGGAGCTGCCGATTTTTTCCGTGCAATACCACCCGGAGGCTGCGCCCGGCCCGAATGATGCCGACCCGCTCTTCGCCGACTTCCACCGCATGGTGGCGCAGCGCAAGGCGGGGAAGATTTAAACCAGTCGGCCGTCTTTCGCGCCGCCCGGCTTGGCCGACACCATGCGCATGAAAAAAATCCTCGTGCTCGCCGGACTCGCGGTCGCGGGGTGGTTATACCTGCACGAACCAGCGGCCACGTGGCGGGGTCTCCCGGCCCCGCGGGATCCGGTGCAGGCAACCTCCGGTCTGCCCGCACCCTTCCTCCATGAAGACTACACCATCACGCCACTCGCCCGGTACAAGGTGACCGCCGTCGTGCTCGGTCGCGAACGTTACCGCAATGATCGCGGGGCGGAACTAGCCCCGGTTGATCTGGCCTTGGGCTGGGGCCCCATGTCAATCGCCGCGGTCATCAATGACCTGAAAATCAGCCAGTCAGGCCGCTGGTATGAATATGGTTGGTCGGATGAGCCGCCCCTCGAGCCCGGCCAGATCGCGGCCAACTCCGCCAACACGCATTGCCTGCCCGCGGACAAGAGTGTGCGTCACCAACTGCTGGCCGTGAAACGGCACGAACTGGTCACCTTGGAAGGCTATCTGGTGGAAATCACGGGGCCGGACGGCTACCACTGGCGCTCCTCCCTCACCCGCGCAGATACCGGTGCCCGCTCCTGCGAGGTGATCTGGGTCACTGCGGTGAGCCATCGCAGCCTTTAGCCCAGCCACTGCCCGAACTTCACCGCGTCCTCGGGCGTGTCCACGCCGATGGTCGGGTCGTTGGTCAGAGCGCAGGCGATTTCATAGCCGTTCTCCAGCACGCGCAGTTGCTCGAGTTTCTCGATCTGCTCCAGCCGACCCGGCGGCAGTTTGGCAATTTTCTCCAGCAACTCCGCTTGGTAGGCGTAGAGTCCCAGATGGCGGTAACAGGGGTTGGCCTTCACCCAGGCATCGTCCACCAGGCCCTGCCGTTCGCGGGCATAGGGCAGCGGCGAACGAGAGAAAAACAGGGCCCGGCGCGTGGCTTGGGCGAAGACTATTTTCACCTGGTTGGGGTTGTTGAAATCCGCGGCGGAAGTGAATGGGGTCGCCAGCGTCGCCATGGGCGCACCCGCGGTCACCAAGTCCGCCAGGGCGCGGATCTGTGCGGCGCTGACCAACGGCTCATCGGCCTGCACGTTGATGATATGGTCGGCCTGCACCGTCCGGTTCGCCTCGGCGATGCGGTCGGTGCCGCTCTGGTGGGCGGGACTCGTCATGATCGCCTGAAATCCTTGGGACTCCACACATTCCCGCAACAGCTCGTGATCCACGGCGAAATATAACGGGAACTCCGGCGTCTCCTGCCGGATTCGCCCGGCCACCCACAGCAACAGCGGCCGGCCTTTTATCTGATGCAAGAGCTTGCGCGGGAATCGGGTAGACTCAAGGCGACAGGGGACGATGATTGCAACAGGGGCCATCGCCGGCCATAGTAGGACGTGGATTTTAAGTTGCAAGCCGGGCACTCATCCCAAACTTTGCGCACTCCTATTCACTTCATGGACAAGCCCGAAACCAAGGCCGACACCCAACTCGTCAAAGAGCTCTTGGTGCTAAACAAGATGGGCATCCATGCCCGTCCGGCTGCCATGATTGTGCGCATCACCAACAAGTTCAAGGCGGACGTGTTTGTCGAAAAGGACGATGAACAGGTGAACGGCAAGAGCATCATGGGCCTCATGATGCTGGCCGCCGGGAAGGGCTCGAAGATCAGGTTGCTGGCCACCGGCGAAGACGCCGCCCAGCTGCTGGCTGAGCTCGAGGCGCTCTTTGCCAAGAAATTCGACGAGGCGTAAGGCAATCCGTCAATCCGCGCCCATGGGCACGGATTCTGTCCGGGGATTAGTGGACAGGGGCCGTTAAGCCAAAAAAACGCCTGGCGTTCGTGGTCGTGCGTGCGACCAACTCGTCGTAACCCACCCCGAAAACTTCCTTGGCCGCAAACTCCGCGGTATGCCGCATAAACGCCGGTTCGTTGGGTTGGCCGCGATGGGGCAGCGGTGAGAGGTAGGGAGCATCCGTTTCGATCATCAGGCGGTCCAAGCCTTGGATTTTGGCCGCCTGCCGCACGTTCTCCGCGCTCTTATAGGTGAGAATGCCCGTAAAGGAGCCGTAGCCGCCACGCCGCACCAGTGCGGCCATCTCCGCTTCGCCCTCAGTGAAGCAGTGGAAGACCACCTTCGTCCAGTCCATGCCACTCGCGTCAATCATCTCCACGCACTCAGCAAACGCCCCGCGCGAATGGATTACGACCGGACAGCCCCTCTCCCGGGCAAACTGCAGGCCACGGGCAAAGGCCGCGCGCTGCCACGCGAAAATCTTCTCCGCCTCCGTGGGGCTGTCCTTGGGCAGGTGGAAGCGATCCAGCCCGATCTCCCCCACCGCCACCGGCTGACCGTCCTCCAAGGATGCAAAAAACTCGTCCATTCTCGCCAGTTCGCGCTCCCAGTTCTCGTCCACCGCACAGGGATGCAGCCCGACGGTGTAATGGACGAACCCGGCATGCTCGCGTGCCAGTCCACGGTAAAGCACCCAATCCTCACCGGAGGTTCCAATCGTGATCATGGCCTCGACGCCGGCCGCCCGTGCCCGCTCCAGCACCGCCGGCAGCACGCCCTTGTGCGCAAAAGATTCCAGATGGGTATGTGTGTCGATGAGGCCCATTGAGGTCAGGCGGGAAAAAGCGGACCGTAACGCTCCCGCAGGTAACGCAGCAGGGGCTGCGGTGAAAATGCCGCACCGGTCACACGTCGCACCAGCTCGGGCAACTCATGGCGCCGGCCGGCCGCATGCACCTCCCGGCGCAGCCAGCCCAGCAGCCACGTGAAATCCCCGCGGGCAAAGTCCGCCTCAAGGTCGGGCCGGAGCGCCAGCGCCCGATACCACAGCTGGGCGGCCATCATGTTGCCGAGACAGTAGCTCGGGAAGTAGCCGAAGGCGCCGCCGCTCCAGTGCACATCCTGCAGCACGCCCTCGCGATCGCTGCCGGGAGTGAGGCCGAGCAACTCCTGCGCCGCCGCGGTCCAGGCGGCCGGCAGGTCGCGCACGGCCAGCGTGCCGGCGAAGAGCCGCCGCTCGATCTCGAAGCGCAGGATCACGTGCAGGTTGTAGGTCACCTCGTCCGCATCCACGCGGATCAGCGTCGGGACCACGGCGTTGATGGCGAGATAGAGCTCATCGGCCGACACCCCGCCCGTCTGCGCGGGAAAGAGCGCGCGGAACCGGGGCTCGAAGTGCCGCCAGAATCCGCGGCTGCGCGCCACCTGGTTTTCCCACAACCGGCTCTGCGACTCGTGCACCCCCATGCCCGCATTCATGCCCAGCGCCGTGCCATGGTGCGCGCGCGGCAGACCCTGCTCGTAGAGGCCGTGGCCCGTTTCGTGGATCGAGCTGAAAAGTGCATCGAGCGGTTCATCGGCGTTGAACCGCGTGGTCATGCGGATGTCGGCCCCTGTGCCCGAGCAGAAGGGATGCAGCGACACGTCAATGCGGCCGCGGCGGTAGTCGAAACCCAGCCGTGCAGTGACCTCGCGCAGGAACGCACGCTGTCCCTCAACGGGGAACCCGCGCAGCAGGTCTGTCCGCGCCCGGACCGGGGAGCCGGTGATCTGCCGCACCAGCGGCACCAGCCCGGTCTTCAGTTCCGCGAACAAGCGCGCAATCAACTCCGCGGACATGCCCGGATCGTGCAGATCGATCATGTAGTCGTATTCGCGACCGGCCCAGCCCAGATACCCGGCCTCGCGCCGCGCAATCTCCAGGTTTTGCTCCAGCACCGGAGCGTAGGAGGCGAAATCATTTTCCGCCCGCGCCCTGGCCCACGCATGATAGCCCCGGCTGGCCTGCATGGCCTTCTCGCGCACAAAGTCCGGTGGCAACCGCGTGGCCCGGTCATAGTCGCGCCGGGCCTGCCTGACCACGGCGACCTGATCCGCCTCCAAGTCCGACGGCTCCAGCAGTGCGAGCAGTTCGCCCGTGCGGGGATTGGCAGCGGCGGCGTTTTGGATTTCCGCCAGCACGGCGAGCTGCTCGGCGCGCAAATCGGCGCTGTCGGCCGGCAGGTTCACCTGCTCATCCCAGCCCAGCAGCTGCCCGATGCTGTCGAGCAGGTGGGTGCGACGTAAACAGGCGCTCAGCTCGGTGTAGGCGGCATCCGTGGTCATGCCGTCATCCTGGGGCGCCGGGCCCCACAATGGCCAGCCCGGAGAGGCGCCCGGAGTGGGATGTGCGTGCGCCTGGGCCAGCCAGTCTGGCGGCGCGCGCACGAACGCCAGCAAGGGCTCAGCGGGTCGCGGCTGCCGTGCCGTTGATATCAATGTCGCCGCCGCTCGTGCGCAGTTTGAGCAGCGGACCGCCGCCGTTGACCGTGCCTTTCAGCTTGGTCTTACCGTGCCCGCCGCTCTCGACGGTGATGGTCAGGTTCCGGTCTTTGATCCGGCCGCCGCTCGTGGCGGCATCGAGTTGGAAGGCAGCACCCGTCTCCACCACCGCCTCGACATCGCCGCCACTCGTGCTGAGCAGGCAGTCGCCTTTGAGTCCACCCACGATTTTGGCACTGACATCGCCGCCGCTCGTGGAGGCGTGCAGGGTGTTGAGGACGGCACCGACTTCGATGTCGCCGCCCGAAGTGTGCAGTTTCACGGGCCCGGTCGCCTGTTCCAGCTTGATGTCGCCGCCGCTCGTGCTGGCGTGCACCTCCCCTTCGATCCGGCCTAGCTGGATATCGCCGCCCGAAGTGCGTGCCCCGACGGTGCCAGTCAGATTACCGGCCATGATGTCCCCGCCGGAGGTGCGGAGCTCGGCATTGAATTTCTCCGGCACCGTGATCTCAAAATCCACCGTCACGGGCGGCCAGACGCCGCTGAAAAAACCGGCCGACTTACCGGCATACTTGGCGACCGCCACAACGTTGTTGTCCTGCTGGGCGATGGTCAGCTCAAGTTTTTGCAACACCTCGTCCGCCTCAGCGTCATTGCTGGCGCGGATCGTCTGCTTGGCCACCACCCGGACCTGGTCGCCCACCCCGGTATGCGCCACGATATCGCCGCCGGAGGTTTCGACCTTGAGCGTGCCGCCGGGCTGGACCGTGAAGGTTTTTTCAACGTGGCGCACGATTTTGGCCTGGGCGGACAACGGCAAAAAGGCCAGCAAGCCGGCCGCGAGGGTAAGCGCAGTGATTTTCATGATGGAGGAGGGTTGTTCCGAAAACCCACCCCGCCCGGGAAAGTTACAGCCGATTCAGACTTTCGCGCTATTGTCGCACTTGTAGTGCACGCGCGAACGGCGCAGGGCATGCGCCCGTTGTGCCGCGGCCTGCCCTGCCACCCGGCGTTCGATGGGTTGCCGGCCGGTTGCATCGCCTGATGTCTCTGCGGCCGCGAGGACGGCCAGACACAGGAGCTGTTCGGCTGGTGCCGGTAGCCGGCGGGCCGGGAATCCCGCGTGGTCGGAAAGCCAGGAGCAGATTTGTTGCAGGGGATTCATGGGTTCAGCTCACAAACGTAGTTCAATAAGGGCGGAAGGGCAACACCCTCATTGCTGCAACAAGGCCGCCGCCCAGGCTTTCTCAACGAAACCGGTCAGGGCCACCCCTTTGCCCAGAAGGAACGGCCGTTTCACCAGGTTGCCGTTATGCGCCAGCAGCGCCAAGGCCCGGCCGGGATCCATGCCGGGCAGCTTGGCCCCGAGCTTTTGTTCGCGGTAGTCGCGCCCCGACTTGTTGAAGAGCCGGCGGAACTCGCCCAACTGCGCGGCGAGCATCGTGCGCAGTTCCGCCGGGGTCGGCGGCAGCTCGCGGATGGGGCGCTCCTCAAACGCGAGCTGGTGCAACCGCAGCCATTTTACGGCACGCCGGCAGGTGCCGCAGTTGGCGTAGGTGTAAACCGTAAGCGCGCTCATTTCACCCAGCTCCGGTCACGGATG
>CAJBES010000102.1 GCA_903952145.1 uncultured Opitutaceae bacterium
CCCGGCCATCGGTCGGGCAGGGGTTCGTATTCCGCACGGGCCAGATTGCCGGCATCGGCCAGGATCAGTATTACATCAAGCGATTGGTCGGGGTCCCGGGAGACAAATTGGAAATCAAGCACTACGGTTTGTTCAGTAACGGTGAGCCAATTCAAGGTGCCGCCGCCTTTGCCAAAAACGCCATCCGGTCCGGTGATTATGTCGGTTATCGCAACGAGCTTGGATTGGCCCGCGGAAAAGTAATGGAGGTTCCAACCGCAAAATTCCTGGCACTCGGAGATAATTCCGCCAACAGCCAGGATGGTCGCTATTGGGGTTATGTGCCCGCCAAGGAAGCCATAGGCCGGCCTTTGTTTATCTATTATCCGTTTACAACGCGCTGGGGACCAGCTCGTTAAAAACTAGAATGACGCACAATAAACATTATGTATAATATATGTGCGCGAGAAATGTAGTGCCTCCCTCCACTGTTTGTTCGAGTCCGCTTTGGCATTGGCTCGACAGCCGTGCTGCCGGCGTGTTGCTGCACCCCACCTGCCTGCCGAATGCCGAGGGCATCGGCGTGCTTGACGATTCTGTCGATGCCCTGCTGCTATTCCTGCGGGATGCGGGCATCCGTTATTGGCAGGTCTGTCCGCTTGGACCCACGGGCTTCGGCGATTCGCCCTACCAGTGTTTTTCCGCGTTTGCTGGTAATCCCTACCTTATCGATCTGTCCGCACTTCAACGCGCCGGTCTGCTGTCGGAGGCTCAAGTCGCGCCATTGCGCGCACTGCCCACCACTACCGTCGATTACGGCTGGCTCTACACCACGAAATGGCCGGTGCTTTCCAAAGCCTACGAAAATTACAAGCGGAAGCCCGTCATGCTTCCCTATGGTGATTTTGAGGAATTCTGCGCGGCGGAGAGTTCTTGGTTGGACTCGTTCACCCTGTTCCTGGCTCTCAAAGACCATTTCAACGGGGAGCCGTGGTGGAAATGGCCGGCAGCGGTTCGTTTCTTGGCCGCGGCCCGTAATTCACCCCTGGCCAAGAAGGTCGCAGCCCGCGCCGAGGCCCATGCCTTCTTCCAATATCTCTTCTTCGGTCAGTGGCGGCAGGTCCGGGCCAAGGCGAAGGCCTTGGGCATCGAAATCGTCGGTGATGCGCCGATCTTCGTGGCGCGGGACAGTGCCGACATCTGGGCGAATCCCGAACTGTTTCAGATTAATCAGAGCACCGGACAGCCACTCGCGGTCGCCGGCGTGCCCCCCGATTATTTCTCCGCCGACGGCCAGCTTTGGGGCAATCCGCTCTATGCCTGGGACCGGCATGCGGCGGACGGCTATGCATGGTGGCTCGCCCGGCTGCGGGCCAACTTCGCCCTCTGCGACATTGTGCGCATCGACCACTTCCGGGGTTTCGACACCTATTGGTCGATTCCGGCGGACGCGCTGACCGCCAAAACCGGCCGCTGGGAATCCGGTCCCGGCCTGAATTTTTTCTCGGTCGTGCACCGTGCCCTGCCCGAGTGCCGGCTCATCGCCGAGGATCTCGGCGAACTCATGCCTTCCGTGCATGTCCTGCGTCAGGCCACCGGGCTGCCGGGCATGGCCATCCTGCAATTTGCCTTCGGCGGCGAGAGCGATAACACCTACCTCCCGCACAACCTGCAGGCCAACAGCATTGTCTATCCCGGCACCCACGACAATGATACCACCGTCGGCTGGTATCTGGCGACGGACGAGAAAACCCGCGACCATGTCCGCCGCTACCTGCGGATCGGCGGGCGGGAGATCGCTTGGGATTTTGTGCGCACCGGTTATGCCGCCGTCAGTAACCTGAGCGTGTTTGCCCTGCAGGATCTGCTCAACTTGGGTTCCGAGGCCCGTTTCAACACGCCGGGCCAGTCCGCCGGCAACTGGCAGTGGCGCTACACGGCCGGCCAGCTCGAGTTGCTGCATCGCTCCAGCGCTCCCTATTTGCGGGAGCTCGGCCAGCTTTACGGCCGCGGCTGAGTCAGGAATGCCGCGATCCGCGGTACCGACTCGAAATTGGCATCCGCGAGCACGTAGTGTCCGGCGTCGGCCAGATACATCGTTTCCGCCTGCGGCAGCCGCCGGCGCCACTCGGTATAGTAGTGGTCGCTAAAGCAAAAATCCCGTCCGCCCCACACCACCAGGGCCGGGTTTTGGGTGAACTGCTGCAAACCCGCCGCCGTGCTGCTCAGTGCGTCCCAGCTGGGATGCGCGGGGCTCATCGGAATGTCCTTGATAAACGCATTCACGGCCACGCGATTGGCCCACGAATCATACGGCAGCAGGAAGGCCCTTTTCTCGTCCGCGCTCAGCTTCCGGCGATGCATGGCCATCCATGTTGCGGGCCGCGCAAAGCCGTTCGCTCCCCGCACCAGCGCCGTGCCGAGGCCGCGCATTTTGCACAGGGCGATCCGCGCCGGAATCCGAGGGGAAGGAAACGCCGCGGTGTTCAGGATCACAAGACGGCCGATCAACTCTGGCTGCCGGGCCGCGAAACCGAAGCCGATCGCGCCGCCCCAATCATGCACCACGAGATGCACCTTGGTGAGCCCGAGTGACTGCACGAGAGCCGTCACATCATCGATGCGGGTGGCCAACGTGTAGGGATAATCCTGCGGCTTGGCCGACAGGCCCATGCCGATGTGGTCCGGCACGATGCAGCGCAATTGCGGGGAGACCGCCTGCACCAATTCGCGGTAGTAAAACGACCAGGTCGGATTGCCGTGCAGCATCAGCACCGCCTCGTTCCCCTGCCCTTCGTCCACGTAGCTCATCCGTGCCCCGTGCGGGGTTTGAAAGCTCCTTGGCTGAAACGGATACAGCGGCTGCAGCCAGTCGGGAATGTCGGAAGCGTTTACCATTCGAGCGCCAGCATCAGGCAGTTCAATCCGCTGCCAATGCCCAGCAGACCCACCCGGTGGCCGGCCTGCACGGCGCCTGCTGCGACGGCGGCGGCCAAGGTGGCGGGCAATGCCACCGAGCCGGTATTGCCCAGGGTTGCAAAGGTCGAGAAATCCTTCGCCAGGTCCAGTCCCAGCGCCTCGTAGAGTTTGCGCCGGTGGGTGCTGCCCACCTGGTGACAGATGAAGCGGTCCACGTTAGCGGCATTCCAACCGGTGACGGCATTGAACTCGCGCCAGGTTTCTTGCGCGAGGGCCAGACCCGCGACCAGCAGGGCTTCGGAGTCTGTCTGCATCGCGAGCGATTCGCTGCCGTGCGTGTCGCCCTGGCAGAGTTCGCTGTGGACCGTGGCATTGCGGGCCACCCCGCCGAGCAGGCGGTGGGCGTGGCCGCGCACCAGGTCGCGATGGCAGACCACTGCGCCGACCGCACCGGAGCCGATGGTCAGATTCGCGAAGTAGGGTTTGATGCCGTTGCGATCCAACGGCTGCGTCAGCAGGGTCTGCAGGGTCTGTTCGACGAGCGGGCGTCCGTTCTCGCCGGCCACGACCAGCGCGCAGCGAATCTGGCCCGACTCGATCAGCCCGGCGGCGACCGTCAGCGAATTGAGAAAACCCAGGCACGCGTTCGAGACGTCGAAAATCTGCGCGCTGGATGGCAGTCCGATCTTGTGGTGGGCGAAGGAAGCCGTGGCCGGCTCCAGCATGTCGCGACTCACCGCACTGTGGATGAAAAGTTCAACCTGCTCCACTTTCAGTCCCGACCTGGCGAGCACCGCCCGCCCCGCGGCGGCGCTGGCGTCGGACGGCCGGGTGTCAACCGGCCACACACGTCGCTCTCGAATGCCGGTCATCAGCTCCAGCCGGCCCTCGGGGAGCTTGAGTCGTTCGTAGAGCGGACGCAGCCGGGTCTCGATCTCCGACGACGTCAGCACCTCACCGGGCAGCGCCACCGCCAGCGATTCAATGCAGGTGTGCTGAAAGCGCATGCGTTTCAGCGTTCGGGTCGCATGGCGAGCCGGACGATTTCCTTGTCGTAGAAATTACTGCCCAGACCGGCATCCACCACGAGCGTCGTGCCATTGAGCCCGCTGCTCCGCTCGCTCAGCAGAAACAGCACCGCGTTCGCGACCTCGTCGGTGGCGAGGTTCCGTTTCCGCAAGGTCAGTTTTTCGGTGTAGAGGTAGCTCTCGAGGAAACCTGGAATCCCGGCCGAGGCGCTGGTCTTGAGCGGACCCGACCCGACCACATTGAACCGCACTTCGCTGTCCACACTGAAGGATTTGGCCAGGAAGCGGCTGGTGGATTCGAGGGCCGCTTTGACCGGGCCCATGTAACCGTAGTTGTCCGGGGTGACTTGCAGGGAGGAGATGCCGATGGACACAACGGAGGCGTTTTTAGTCAGCAGAGGCTTAAAGGCCCGCGCCACCTCGACCAGTGAGAATGACGAGACGGCCGTCGCCTGCAGATAGTCGCGGCGTTTGGTTTCGTGGAACGGCTTGAAGCCCTCGCTATAATTCGCAAACGCGATCGAGTGCACCAACCCATGGATCTCGCGGTGGCCGGCGGCGGCCACCTCCGCGGCCAACCGGTCGGCGGCGCCTTCGGTTTCCACATCGCAGACAAAAACCGCCCTGCCGCTGAGTTGCGTGGCCAAGGATCTTTGGTCCGCCTCCGAGCGCACACTGTAGAGCACCTTGGCCCCCTGTTCCTCCAGCGCGCGCGCGATGAACCACGCGACGCTTTTGCGGTTCGCCACGCCCAGAACAAGGCAGGTTCTGCCGGTCAGTTGCAGAAAATCATTCATATGGTTTTGTTACCGCCCGGCATCTTCCACGCGACGGAAAACTCCAAGGTCAGCACACGCGTGCCGTCGTCTTTCCTGACCGCGCCGCTCATCATCGTGAAGCCGCCCATGACCTCCTTTTTCTTCACTTCGATCAGTGTCGTATCGCCGGGATAAACCGGCTGGCGGAAGCGCACCTCGCTGATTTTCGCCAGCAGCGGCAACCCCTCGCCTGGCTTGGCGCCCGTGGCCAGCGCCTTCCTGGCCATGTAAAGGGCCCCGGTCTGAAACACCGATTCGCACAGCAGCACGCCCGGGGTGATCGGGGCTCCCGGATAATGCCCCCGGTAGAAATCCTCCTCGGCCCGCCACACCCGCTGGGCCACCAGCCCGTCCGCAGTCTCGCTGACGATGCTGTCCACAAACAGGAAGGGCGGCCGGTGCGGGATGAGATCGGTGACGGAAGACAAGGGCATGGGCTGGAACCGCTGATTTTGGCTGATGTTCAAAAAAAGTTTATGACTATCTGGACCTCAGTGTTTGGGCTCAGCGGGGATTAGCGTCAATTAGCGCTTTCGCCGCGGTATAGAGCGCCTTGTCGATCCGGTTTGCGGTGATGACCCCATAATTGATGGCTCCGAGCCAGCCGGACATGATGATGCCCACGCTGCCTGCGTGATAGAGACCCGGGAGCCTGTCGGACAGGTCCATCGATACTTTCAGGCCCTCAAACTTGGTGCCAAACGAAGTGCCGTTGATATGTGTCGTGTAATACTCGATGGTGCACGGCGTGGCGGCCTCCATCCAGTCGATCTTGCCGCGCACTTCGGGGATGAATTTCTCCAGCGCCAACAGTGATTCCTCGATGAGCCGTTGCTTGTGCTTCGCGTAATCCTCATCGGACAGATTCTTCCAGTCCGGGTAGCGGCCGTTGAGCGACGCGACCACCGTGTAGCGGTCGGAACCGGGCCGCGTCTCGGGATAGTAGACCGAGAAAGTGCGGCTGGTGGTATGAAAATCCACCAGTTCCTCGCTGCTGTAACGCGGGGCCGCCGAGGTGAAGACCAGGTCGCCGATGTGCGGAATGCGCTCGCCCTTGCGGATGCCGAAATAGACCTGGCAGGAGCTCGTGTTGATCCGCACGGCCTCAGCCGCAGCGATATAGTCCGCGGGAAAATTCTCCGCACCGGCCAGCCGGAAAATCGTGTTCTTGATGCTGGCGTTGGAAAGCACCGCCTTGGCGCGGATCACCCGGCCGCCCTGAGCCACGATGCCGCAGGCGACCTTCCGGCCCGTTTGTTCCTCCACCAGGATTTTCTCCACCAGCACCTTTTTGCGCACCTCCACCCCGTTCTGCTTCAGTTCTGCGACCATCTTGCCGATCAGGCTGTCGGAGCCGCCGCGGAACGTGAAGACACCGGCGCCCATGAAATTCGAAAACACGATGCCGAAGGTGATGGCCGGGTCCTCCGGCGTGGAGCCGTTGGCGTAGGTGATGGGCTCCATCAACAACCGGTGCACGTCGGCCCGGCCCGGGAAGAACCGTTCCATCATCGTCCCCGTTGTCTCCGGGTTGTTATCGTAAAAATTCATCGCCCGCAGGTGGTCGTAGAACTTTTCCACCGCCGTGCGCTCAAGCTGGAACTGCTCGACGAGGACGCGCGTGTAATCCTCGCGGGTGAAGGTCGTCCAGACGTTCATCTGCGGGTTGACAAACCGGATGTCCTTCAGCTGCACGATCGAGTCGGCGATCTCCTTCGTCCAGTATTTGCGGCAGCTCTTGATCATGCCGCTGGGAAAACCGTGCAGCGAGATGTCGAAAATGTGCCCGCCCTTGCGCGTAAACCACGTGGCCAGTCCGCCGAACTGGTGGTGATGCTCCAGCAGTAGGACCTTGTGCCCCGCCTTGGCAAGGTAGTTGGCCCCGGTGAGTCCGGCCAAGCCGCTGCCAATGACGATGACGTCATACTCGTCGGCGGTGCCTTTTAACCAGTCGTAAGCCATGGGAGGATTTGAATGAACGCACCCGCCTGCCGGGCGCAAGGGGTTTTGCCAGCTTCGCCGCGCCCCGTCCGCCGTCCTCCCCACTCCGCTCCATCCGGCGCTAGGCGGATTTGTCGGCGACGTAAATGGTGTAGGTGTTATACTTGGCCGTGGTGTAGAGTTTGGCTGGCACCGCCTCCACGGTGAGTCCGGCGGCGATGAGGCGGTCGGAAAAGGCGGAATCGGTCTTGGCCGACCAGATCGCCGCCCGTCCGCCAGGCTTGAGCGCGGCCGCAATACGTTCAATCCCCCGCCGGTCGTAGAGCTTGGCGTTGCCCGCCTGCACCATTGCCCGCGGGCCGTTGTCGATATCGAGCAAAATGACGTCGTAGGGCGCGGTGGCCGCCTGACCGAGCACGGCGCAGACATTCGCGGTGAGCACCGTCACCCGCGGGTCGTCCAGCAGTGCGCCATTGAGGCCGGCCAGGTGGGTGCGGTTCCAGGCGATGACTTCCGGGATCAGCTCCGCAACACACACCGCCACCTTCGGGCCGGCCACCGCCAGCACACTTTGCAAAGTGAAGCCCAGACCTAGCCCGCCGATCAGGACGCGCGTTGCCGCTGGTCCGGCGATCCGTGGTGCCGCGAGTTGCCCCAGCTGCATTTCAGAGGCTGTCGTCGCCGAGTTCATCAGCTCCTTGTGCTCCACTCGCAGGCTGTAATGGCCATCATGGGCATGCAGGGTCAGCAGTTTGCCATCCGGCGTGAGGGCTTCGGCGAGTTTGAGTTGCGGCTTCATGCCACGGAGTTCGGTGCTGTCATTGGGAAGGCTGCCGGCGGAGGCTTGGTCAGACGGCAAAGGTTAGCAGCGCTCCATTCCGGCCCTGAAGCAAGCCTAGCGTCCCATTATCCGTGAGTATCCGTCCATCCGCCGGGAAATTCAGTGCTCCGTGCCATATGCGGCAACTCAGCACTTTCTGCTTTCTCCTTCTACCTTCTGCCTGCCCTTACTTCCCTTTCTGCAGGATGTGGTAGTTGGCCATGGAGATGCCGCTGAGCATCGCGCCCACGATGCCCAGAAACCCCTGGTCCGTCCCGCACAGGTAGACATTGGCCAGGGCGGTGCGGCCCTGCCGGTGCTTCTGCGGTGAGCCGTAGATCGCGCCGCCGAAGTGCCCCGTGAATTTCGTGATGGTCCGCGGCGTGAACATGTCGGTGGCGACCGTCGCGCGGCTGAGCATGTCTGGCGAAGCCAGCGCGGGCAAAAAACGCAGGGCGCTGCGCTGCACTTCCTCGAACCAGCGCCGCTTGTCGCCGCGGTAGTCCTCCTCATCGAGGTTGGCCCACTGTGCGTAGTTGGCGAGACAGGTGCAGCGGAACCAACCCTCGGGCAGGTCGCGGCCGGGGCCGTAGTCGAAATTGTTCGGGAAGCAGATCACACCGCTGCGCGGATCGACCTGCGTCGCCGGTTGTTCATAATGCAGCTGCGCCGAATCGTTGAAAAAAATGATGGTGTCATCGCCCCACCCCAGCGCCGCCGGCGGCCGGTCCAGCACCGTGATCGTCTCCACAAAGCTCAGCCGGCCCACGGGCGAGACACACACGTCTGACAGCGCGCCGACCGGTTCCAGTTGATCGCTCATCAGCCGCTCGGTCTCGGGGGCTCCGATGGACGAGAGCACGTGGTCCGCCGTGATCAAGCTGCCGTCGTCGAGGACCAGGGCCGTCGCCCGATCACCACGGGCGGTGATGCACTGCACACCGCATTTCATGCGCCGCTCGCCTCCGGCCTGGCGGTATTTCTCCTGCAACACCCGCAGGATTACCCGCACGCCCTCGAACGGCCGGGCAAACCCCTCAAGGTAGAGCGCCTTGAACATGATCACGAACTGTCCGAACTCCATGTCGTGCTCCTGCGCGCTGCCGTAATACATCACCGGGCAGAAGAGCATGTCCTCGAGCAACTGGTTGTGGATATGCCGGCGCACCACCGCCCGTGCTGACTCCGGCCGCGCCTCAAGTGAAACATCGTCATGGGTGCGGACCAGTTGCACCAGCCGGCGGAAGCCGTCGATCTGCGCAGGAAACATCGCCGCCACCCCACCCTCGAGAACCGCGAAGTCATTCGTGAAACCGAGGCTCATCTCGCCCTGCGGCCCGAAGGCGATCCGGCTCTGCTTCTGCTCGCACAGCGCAAATTCCTCCCGGTCAATCCTCAGCTGCCGCAGCAACTTGGTGAGCGGGGTCCCCTTCACCCCGGGGCGCACGTAGTTGGTCATCGCGTGCAGGCCGACATCGTATTTGCGCCCGTCGAGGCTGTAATAACTGTTCAGCCCGCCCACGGCGTTGTGCCGCTCGAACAGGCACACTTTTTTCCCGAAATGCGCCAGGCGGATGCCGGCCGCAAGGCCCGACATCCCCGCGCCGATGATGGCGACATCATAGTGGGTGCAGCTGTTCATGCGCTAAACTTAAAGCGCAAAGGCTCGAAGAGGCAAAGCTCAGACATCAAGCACGTGCCCTTTTATCGCCCCCGATCTTAGCGTCTCCGCGCTTGATCTCGGCCGAGAAAGGCCCGCCCTGCTTCCCCTTTCCTGTCTCTGCTTCCGCCTGCTGACTTCAGCCTTTGCCCGCGGCCAGCGCGTTAAACTTCGGCGTCAGGTATTCCGCGCTGCTGTCCAGCGAGGCCAACTGAATGTATTCAGCCTCCGGCACCTCGATATTGTAGCGCTTGCGGAGTTCCATGACGATGTCGAGGAAGTCCATGCTATCGAGTTGGAGTTGGTCGCGCAGGCGCACGTCGGGTTTGACGTTGCTCAAATCCTCGTCGGGCGCGATGTCCGCGATGATGTCGAGCACCACCTGTTTGCATTCGTCTTTGGTCATGGTTCGGTAAAAGAGAACTTTTACGCGACAAAGCGCTTAACAATCAACGCGGAATTTATCCCCAGCATTCCAAAGGAGTTATTAAGGATGGCCTCCACCTTTGCGACCTTGCGCGGCTGGTTGAGCACGAGCCCCGGGAGCGCACACTGGGGATCGAGTTCGTCCACATTGATCGTCGGGTGCACGATGAGGTCGTCAAACGACGGCAGGTTGCCCGCCAGTTCCAGTGCTCCGGCTGCGCCCATACAGTGACCGATGTAGCTTTTCGTGTTGTTGATGTAAGTATCGGGGCAACCCTCGCCAAACACCGCCCGGATCGCCTCGCACTCCTGGATGTCGCCCATCGGGGTGGCCGTGGCGTGGGTGTTGACGATGTGGATGTCGCCCGGTTGCAGCCTCGCCCGGCTCAGCGCCGCCCGCACGCATTCGGCCTGGCGCACCGGATTGGGCAGCACGTAGTCGCTGGCGTCACTGTTGACGTGATAGCCGGCGATCTCGGCGTATATCTTCGCCCCCCTCGCCTGCGCGTCATCGAGCCGTTCCAGCGTGTAGAGCGCGCCGCCCTCGGAGATGACGATGCCGTTGCGCGCCTTGTCGAATGGCCGGCTGGCCTTGTGCGGCTCCTCGTGGGTCGCCAGGGCGTTCTGGCTCTTGAACCCGGCAAAGATGCCAAACGTGTGGATGCTCTCGCTCACACCGCCGCAGATGGCGAAGTCCACCTCGCCAAGCCGCAGCATCTGCGTGGCGTGGATGAGTCCCATGTTACCCGCGGCGCAGGCTGCCCCGATCGTGTAGGCCGGCCCCGTTGCGCCGAGGTTGAGGGAGGTCTCGCCCGCGGGGTTGTTGGCCACGGTGCGGGGGTTGTGGTAGTGCGACCAGTATTTCGTGTCGTAGTTGAACTTCGAGATGTTGTAGATTTCGTTCTCAGTCGAGACGTTGCCGTGCTCCGTGCAGCCGATATAGATGCCGATCCGGTCCTTTGGTAGCGTCGCAAAGTCCACGCCGCTGTCGGCCAAGGCCTCCCGGGCGCAGTAAATGCTGATGCTCCCCGCCCGCGTGCCCACCCGCACCTCCTTCTTCTTCTGGTATTTAAGGGGATCGAAGTGGCAGACGCCTGCCAGCTGCGGACCCATGTAGCGGATTTCCATCCGCTCGATGCCGGCAACGCCGTTGAGCAGATTTTTGCGGAATTCCGCCAGGGAATTGCCGTTGGGGGCGGTCAAACCGACCCCGGTAATGACGATGCGGGAAGAATTCATCTCGATTGGAAGCGAAAATCGCTAGCCATCCTCCCGCCGAAAGCAATACAACGCTCCTGAAATGAACGTCCTTGTCGTTGGAGGTGCCGGTTACATCGGCAGTCACTGTGTCCGTCAATTGCTCGCCGCCGGGCACCAGCCCGTGGTGCTCGACAACCTCATCTACGGCCATCGCGCCGCCGTCGCCGAGGAGGTGCCCTTCTACACCGTCAACCTCGGCAACGAGAAGGAAGTCGGCAAAATCCTCCGCAAGGAAAGCATCGAACTTGTGATGCACTTCGCCGCCTGTGCCTACGTGGGCGAGAGCGTGACCGACCCGATGAAGTATTACTTCAACAACGTCGCCGCCACCCTGCACCTGCTGCGCTGCATGATGGGCTCCGGCGTGAAGAAATTTGTCTTTTCCTCCACCTGCGCCACCTACGGCGTGCCGGAAAAAATGCCACTCGTGGAGACAATGCCGCAGGCGCCCATCAATCCCTACGGCCAGACCAAGCTCGACGTGGAGAACGCCCTGAAGGCCTTCGCCGCCGCCTATGGCCTGAGTTTTGCCGCCTTCCGCTATTTCAACGCCGCCGGCGCCGCCGAGGACGGCAGCATTGGCGAGCACCACCACCCCGAGACGCACCTCATTCCCCTCGCGATCGACGCCGCCACCGGCGCCCGCCCCCCGCTGCAGGTATTCGGCAACGACTACCCCACCCCCGACGGCACCTGCCTGCGCGACTATGTGCATGTCGACGACCTCAGCCGCGCCCACATTGCTGTCTTCGATTACCTCACCACGCCCGGTGCCGCACTCTTCTACAACCTCGGCACCGGCACCCCCACCTCGGTACTGGCAGTCATCCGCGCCGTGGAAAAAGTGACCGGCCTGACCGTCCCCTACAACCTTGCGCCCCGCCGCGCCGGGGACCCGCCCGCGCTCTACGCCGATTCGATCAAGGCGCAGAACGAACTCGGTTGGCTGATTCAATACCCCGACATCACGTCCATCGTCGCCACCGCCTGGAAATGGCATGAGGCGCACCCGAAGGGCTTCGCGAAGTAGAAAGCCAGTAGGAAGCTAGCCTCCTACACTTGAATTTTACGCGTGTTCGCGCGGAGAAGCGCGGCCCCGCCAGCACCGGAAGCCCATGCAAACCCTGATCCTAGAGGAACCCGGCCGCATCGTGGTCCGCGACGTCCCCGCTCCCGGCGCGCCCGGCCCCGGTGAAGCCCTGGTCCGCGTGCACCGCATCGGCGTGTGCGGCACCGATCTGCACGCCTTCATCGGCGACCAGCCCTTTATCAACTACCCGCTCATCCTTGGACATGAGCTCGGTGTCGAGGTGCTCGCGGTCGGGTCCGGGGTCGGCAATGTGCGTCCCGGGGAGCGGTGCGCGCTCGAACCCTATCTGAATTGCGGACGCTGCAGCGCCTGCACCCGGGGCAGGACCAATTGCTGCCGCAGCCTGCGGGTGCTCGGCGTACACACGGACGGCGGTCACCGGGCCCGCCTCCTCGTGCCCGCCAGGAAACTACATGTTTCCGCCACGCTCGATTATGACCAGCTCGCCCTGGTTGAAACCCTGGGCATCGGGGCCCATGCGGTGGCCCGCGCTGAAGTGCAGCCCGGGGAAACCGTGGCCGTCATCGGCGCCGGTCCGATCGGACTCGCGGTCATGCAATTTGCCCTCGCGGCAGGTGCACGGGTCATCGCGGTGGATGTCAACGCCAGCCGGCTCGCGTTCTGTCGCAGCCGCATCGGGGTCACCGATTCGGTGGATGCACGGGCCGGCGATGTCGTCGCGCAGCTGGAAGCGCTGACGGCGGGTGACCTGCCCACAGCGGTCTTTGATGCGACGGGCAGCGCGAAGTCCATGAAGGCTGCCTTCGTCTTTCCCGCCCAGGGCGGTCGTCTGGTGCTGGTCGGTCTCGCGCAGGCGGAGGTGACGTTCAGCGATCCCGATCTGCACCGGCGCGAACTCTCAGTGCTCGCCAGCCGCAACTCCCTGTCCACCGATTTTGTCCGTATCATTCATTTGATCGAAGGCGGACGGATCGACACGGCGCCGTGGATCACCCACCGGGCCACCCTGACCGAGGTGCCGGCGCTGTTCGCCGCCTGGACCCTGCCGGCCACGGGTGTGATCAAGGCCATGATCGAGGTGCCGGACCGTTAGGACTCAGGCGGCCATTCCTGCTGTTCAGGAGGGCAGCCGGACAAATGCGCGGATTCGTTTAGGTTTGAGATGACAAGTGGGACCGGCCATGCATTCCTAGCGTGTGTCCACCCATCCCGAACTAAAGGAAATGCGTTCCTGCATCAGAGGGGTGTGCGCGTCCCGGTGACGGACCCGGCGGCCGGCTCTTGAAGTTATGAAAACCATGAAGGCAGCAGTGTTGCATGCGGTGAACGACCTGCGGGTCGAAGAGGTGCCTCAGCCCGTCCCCAGGGCTTCCGATGAGGTGGTCGTGCGCATCCACTCCTGTGGCATTTGTGCCACGGACTACAAGGCCATCCGCGGCATCCGGACCAACGTCAGGTTCCCCTTCATCCCCGGGCACGAGCCCGCCGGCGTAGTGACGGCAGTGGGCGCGGGCGTGCGCCATTTCAAGGAAGGCGACGAAGTCATCTGCCAGCCCTCGGGCTACTGCGGATATTGCGCCCACTGTCGCGTCGGCAACACGCACTATTGCGATACGGCGTTCACGACCGGGGGCGATGGGCCCGAGGATGTCTGGCCGGGTGCATTTGCCGAATACATGCGCACGAAGGAACAATGCCTGTTCCGCAAACCGAAGGGAATCTCGTTTGACGCGGCGGCCTTGACCGAGCCGCTCAGCGGGGCCTGGAAGGGGGTCGTCCACGCCAGCGATATGAAGGTGGGCGACGACGTTGTCATCATCGGGGTAGGCAGCATCGGTCTGCTCTGTCTGATGGTTGCCCGCGCCGCGGGGGCGGGCCGGTTGATCGCCGTGGACAACAGTGCCCACGCCCGGATCAACGCCCTGCGCTTCGGAGCGACGCACGCCGTGGACAACAGCGACGGACAGGCGCGCCAACGCATCTATGCCATCATTCCCGACGGACCGGACCTGGTTGTGGAGGCGGCCGGCCCGATTGGCGCGGTGCGGCTGATGGTGGACCTCCGGCGTCGCGGCACGAAATGGAACCTGTTTGGCATCACGACCCACGAAAAATTCGAACTCGACGGCGGTCTGACCCATTTTCTCGAGGGCCGGATGGACGCGAGTTTCGGCACCACCCCGCTGGCGATGCAAAACGCAATCCGCCTGATGGAACGGCAGCTTGTCGATCCCGGGAAAATCGTGACGCACCGGTTTAAACTCGAGCAGATGGCGGAGGCGCTTGTAGTCATGGACGGCACAGTGCGCAATAAAGTCATCATCCACCCATGAAACCCGCCCGGCCTGCTGCCAGCCACCGGAACCCTGCCACCGCCCGGATTCCGCGTGTGCCGAGCGCAAATGAATTTGCGCGCCGGGTCGCCGTGGTGACGGGCGGCTCAGAAGGGCTTGGGGCCGATTTGGTCAGGGCCCTCGTCGCGCTCGGGGCCGACGTCTTCTTTTGTGCCTCGACCCGGGCCAAAGGCCAAGCTTTGGCGACCGACTTGGGCCGGCGGGCCCATTTCATCCAGACCGACTTGAGCGACCCCGCGGCGGCGCAGTTGTTCGTGGAGCAAGCCGCAGGGTTCAGGGGTAGAATCGACTTTCTGGTGAACAACGCGGCGATTGACCCTCGGATCGAGTTTGCCCGCGCGACGGTGGAGGACTTCGACCGGTTGATTGCGGTCAATCTCCGGCCGGTGTTTGTTGTCGCGCAAGCCGCGCTGCCCGCCTTGCTGGCCGGCACGGGCCGGGCCATCGTCAATCTCATCACGACCAATTACATGGTCGGAGATACGCCCTTCACCCTCTACAATGCCAGCAAGTCGGGCATTCTGGGCTTCACCCGTTCACTCGCGCGAGAGCTCGGCCCGCGCGGGATCCGGGTCAACGCGGTCTCGCCGGGATGGATCATGACGGAGCGGCAACTGCGCGAACACGTGACCGCACGTGATCGCGTGGCACTGCTCGCGGCGCAGTCCCTTAAATTTCCGCTGACAGAGGAGCACGTGACCCCGCTCACCCTCTTTCTTTTGTCGCGCTCTGCTGGTGGCATCGCGGGGCAGAACATCGTGGTTGACGGAGGCAGGGTGATGCAATGAATCCCGCTGACGACAGCCCCAGATCAGCACCAACCAAACCATTCCCATGAACCATCGCGAACGCGTGCTCACCGCCCTCAACCACGAGAAACCCGACCGCTGTCCCATGCAGGTCGGTTTCACGCCCGAGTTTGCCCGCCGGCTCCGACGGGAACTGGGACTCGACGGCCGGAAGGAGCATAATCCGCACGGCGGTGGCAACACCTACCAACTGGAACGCGCCCTCGATCAGGACGTGCTGATGACCAGTGTCTGCTGGGCCAATGCTTATTACCAGGACGACAAGGCCTACGTGGATGAATGGGGCGTCGGCTGGACCAACTGCGAATACGCGACGCCCTTCGGCAAGGGCCATTACACCGATGTGGTCAGCCACCCGCTCGCGGATGACGACGCCATCAGCCGCTATCGTCCGCCCGACCCCAACCGACCGGAACTGTATCGTGCCTCGGAGTGGATGATCCGCGAATACGGCCGGGAATACTTTCTCATCGGGGCGACGGTGACGACGATCCTGGAGACGGCCATCGCACTGCGCGGCGGGGAGCAGTTGATGATGGATCTGGCCGCGGATCCCGACCTGGCCGATGCGATTCTCGACCTCCCGTTCCACTACCATCTCGCGGCTGCAAAGAAGCTGGTCGAAATGGGCGTGGACATGATCTGGACGGGTGACGACGTGGGTGCACAGGGCTCCATGATCATCTCGCCGGCGATGTGGCGTCGTGTCTTCAAGCCGCGCATGGCAAAATTTTTCGCCGCGCTCAAGCACATCAATCCGAACATCAAGATTGCCTATCACTCCGACGGATTCATCTACCCGATCATTCCTGATTTGATCGAGATCGGCCTGGACGTGCTCAACCCGATTCAACCCGCCAGCATGGACCCGGTGCGGCTCAAGCAGGAGTATGGGGACAAGCTCAGTTTCTGGGGGACGATCGACGAGCAACATACGTTGCCGTTCGGCACACCGGCCGATGTGCGCAGGGAAGTGCTCACGCGCCTAGACACGATTGGCAAGGACGGCGGCCTGATCATCGGGCCCACGCATTTCGTCCAACTCGACACCCCCATGGAGAATTTCCGCACGATGATCGAGACCATCACCCGGACGCCCTACCCCAGATCCGGTTAAGCTATCCGGGGCGCCCTTGAGCTCGTGATGGAGCGCATCCTGACGAGTTCCCTTGCCGACAGTGGCCAATCGCGTGCTCGGCCAACAACGTAGGGAGCAGGTTCCGTTCATCGCTCCGCACGCCGACGCCCGACCTCACCTGATCATCAAGGGGCAGGATGATAGACCTCGCCGCCGGCGGGGATGGCTACGAGCGGCAGGTTGGCGGCGAAGTTTGCGGGAAGCCTGCAGGTGCGGGCTTCGGCGGCGGTCTCGACCATGACACGCACGCGGGCGGGAAATTTCGTGGGATTGGTCAGGCAGAGGGTCTGGTGGCTCGTGTCGCCCCACTTGGCGCAGACGTGATCAAGGGCGCAGAGGAGCCCGGTGTCGGGCTGGGCATAGACACCGGGAAGATCGTTCCAGGTGAGCATCATGGCAACTTCGCACCAGCAGGAGTAGGCCGCCTGCTCGCCGAGAGGCTCTGGCCAGGAGGGGGTGACGTTGACCCGTTCGCACATCCAGCCGGGGGGCAGATGGGTGTGCGGATTACCCCAGGAAATGCGGGCGGGGATCGGGCGCTCTTCGCGGGAAAGAAATTGCGGAAGTGCGTGGGCGATGTCGCGGAGCAGTTCGAGCAAGCGCAGGTCGCCGGTGGCGCGGAAGGTGCGCAGGATGCCCTGACCGGCGAGCGTGCAGATGCCCGGCACGCCGCATTTGTTCTGTGCATTGGCGAGCAGGGTGCCGCGGGCGTCAAACCCGAGTTCACCGAGCGCTGTTTTCACGGGGAAAACATACGGATGCGAGATGACCCACGAGGCACCCTGGGCGCAGGCGTGGCGGGCTGCCTCGAGCCAACGGGCCTCGCCCGTGAATTCGTGCAGGATGATAAAGCTCTCAATGAGCCCGAAGACGGACTCACCGTCCGGTGCTTGCACGGCGTCGCCGGGACCGCCGGTGGTCACGCCCCAGGCGAGATCATGCACACGGTAGTGCTCAGCGGCGGCCTGGGCCACGTTGAGGCAGCGCGGATCGGCCAAAAAATGCGACGCGAGAGCAAGCGCGCCAGGAATGAGACTGCCCGAGGTCGAACCGCGCACCTCGACGCGTCCGGTATCGTAGTTGAGTTGAAAGCCGAATTCACCCTCGCGTTCCCAGACGTCGCAGAGCGCGCTGGCGGCGCGGCTGACGGCGTCGAGCCAGCGGGACGGCACGGGGTGACCGCGCTCCTGCAGAAGCATCAACTGGCGGAGCACGAAGTGGAGACAGTCGCCCTGACGCCGCACGAGGCTCCAAGGCTGGTCCCAGCCCTCCTGACCATCGCCCTGCCACCGCCCCCCTTCGGACATGGTGGCCTTGAAGAGGCCGTGGGAGGAGACACCCCGGGTGAGGAGAAAATCGAGATTACGCCGGGAGCGTTCGAGTGAAGTGGCGTCGCCGTGCTGGATCATGGCGAGCGTCGTCATGCCGCCGCCGCACCAGCCGTTCTGCCAGAATTGGGTATGCTGGTCGGGCGCCCATGGAAGACCGATCTGGTAAAGGCCGCAGTGCTCATTCCAGTTCAGCGTGTTGTGTTTGGTGTGGAGCATGTCCCAAGCGGCGGAAAACGGCATCATCTCGGTCCGCGGCAGGGCGCTTGTGAACAGGGCGGTGCGGTGGGTGAACACGCGTTCGAAGAGACCATGCACATCAGTGCAGGAAAACCTGTGCCACTCGAACTCAAGTATGATGAACTGTCCGGCAGCGAGATCGGCGGGCCGTCCGTTCTCCGGGTGAAGGTGGGCGGCGGCGGTGTTGCCGATTCCCATCTGGGTGGCGTCGTCGCCGGGAACTGGGTGCAAAAAGCCGGGGGCAAGCAACAGGATTTCGGCCTGCGTGCGGTCGGCGCTTTCGATCACCTCAAAACCATACGCGCCATGGCTGGAGGTCTGCGGGGTCAGGAGGAGCACGGCCTCGTGCCGATCGGGAAAATAGATACCAAGCCCGGGCACGGCCGCGTCGAGGGAGGTTTGGTCGAGGTGCGAGCGACCCGGCTCGGCGGAAAGCCGGGGAATGTCGCCGACATCAAGGATGCAGCGACCGGTCTGCTGACCCACATGGCGGATGGCGGGTGGATAGCGTCGGCGCTCGGCGGTGAAGCGGTTGCCGGCATAGACCGCACCGGGAATGAGAACGTGGTTGGTTGTGCTCCAGGTGTCGTCGCTCCAACGCAGGCCGATGGCAACGCCATTGGCCTGACCGCGTTCAACCGTAGCGGTGAGCTTGCAGACGAGTGTCCCCGGGGATTTCTCCTCGGTGATGAGGCTGAGACACCAGCGGGCGCCGGCGAAGTCGGCATGGGCGGGTCGGGCGGGTGTGAGCGGCAGACTGAGTAACGCGGTGCGGACCCGACCGGTGTGTCGGGCAAGGGCGAACTCACAACGAAGCGTGGAGTCGGGATGGAGCATGGCCGGTCGGAGCTATAGGTGGGCGGACCCGGTTCCGAGCTTGGACCCTGTTTGGTGCTCGGTTTGGCGTTGGCTGGAAATCATCCCAGGTGAAAGTTGGACCCCGCGGCCACAAAAAGCCGACTAGTCATTCTTCCTAAACTTCTCCGACCGCTCGCGCGCCAGCTTGGTGGCTTCGGCGATCTGCGCGCGGAGCATGACTTTTTCGGCACTCTTGAGATTCTTGCGTGCATCCCCGTTGCCGGCGGCTTCAGCCACTTCCCACCAAGCGTGAGCCTCAACTAGATCCTTAGCGACGCCTTCACCCTTGTAATAGATCAAGCCGAGCATGAATTGGGCATCGGCGTTCCCCTGCTCGGCGGCCTTGCGAAACCATTTCACCGCTTCGACCCTGTCCTTGGCGATGCCTTCGCCCTTGTAATGCATCAAACCGAGCATGTGTTGAGCCAAGGCGTTCCCCTGCTCGGCGGCCTTGCGAAACCATTTCGCCGCTTCGACCCTGTCCTCAGCGACGACTTCGCCGTTGTAATACATCCAGCCGAGTTTGCATTGGGCCAAGGCGTTCCCCTGCTCGGCGGCCTTGCGCCACCATTTCACCGCTTCGGCACCGTCCTGGGCGACGCCGTCGCCCTTGTAATGCATCAAGCCGAGCTGGATTTGGGCATCGACGTCACCTTGCTCAGCTTTCCCGACAAGCGCCGGATCAATGGCAGCCAGTGCCGATCCGCACATTATTACGAACGCGATTAGCCATCTGGAAGTGTGTCGCATCATACAACTTCGTATGCGGTGTGTTTTTGAGAGGGTCAAGCAAGGCACAACACCATCCCGTGTAGAGTGCGACCATTCTGCCGGGCACTCAGTAAATCATCTTCAGCCGCACCTGCGGGTCGTCCGGCAGACTGCACAGGCGCAGCGGTTCGCGGTTCCGCCCTTGGCGCAGCACGTGGGCTGTGCGGGCGGTGCGTGGACATCACCGAGGACACCCTGCGCTCGTCGGCCGGGGGCCCCGGCGTTGCGGCGAACGTGTACGACGACGTAGGTTTTCGCGTCGTCAGCCTCACGGCGGTCCCGGAGCCATCGACCTACGCCGCCCTGTTTGGCCTCGCCGCATAGGGTTTCGCCGCGTATCGGAGACGAAACAGATAACCCCGCCCAACCCCGGCGAACCGGGCATGTCCTAGCCTTTACGGGCTGCTTGCCGGTGCGGGTCACAACCCTATTGCCTGCCCGTTAATCCTTGCGCATCAATAGCTCAAGTATCAGTTGATTATTATCATGCGTTATTTCAACGCGTTCACAGCCCAACCCTTAACCTCATCCCTCTCGATCCGGTTACCTATCAGTAAGTCGCTCCCATGAATTATGTGAATTTTGGCCGCACGGGCATTAAGGTCAGCCCGCTCACGCTTGGTTGCATGATGTTTGGCGGCAAGACCGACCTCGACGAGACCTGCCGCATCGTTGATCGCGCCCTCAATGCCGGCATCAACTGCATCGACACCGCCAACATCTACTCCCGGGGCCGGAGCGAGGAGTTCACCGGCGAAGCCCTCAAACGCAACGGCCGCCGTGACCGCGTGTTCCTGTGCACCAAGGTGCACGGGGCCATGGACAACGATGATCCGAACATGCGCGGCAACAGCCGCCGGCACATTATTCAGCAGTGCGAAGCCAGCCTGCGCCGGTTGCAGACCGATCACATTGATCTCTACCAGATCCATCGGCCGCAATCCGACGTGCCCATCGACGAGACCCTGCGCGCGCTCGACGATCTCGTGCGTTCAGGTAAGGTGCGCTACATCGGCACCACCACCTTTGCAGCTTGGCAGATTGTGGAATCCCTCTGGTGTGCCAAGGAACACCACCTCAACCGTTTCATCTCGGACCAGCCGCCCTACAATCTGCTGGACCGGCGCATCGAACGTGAACTCCTCCCCATGTGCCGGACCTACGGCCTCGCCACCCTGCCGTGGAGTCCGCTGGCGAGTGGCATCCTCAGCGGCAAATATCACGCCGGCCAGCCGGCCCCGGCCGGTTCCCGGTTCGCGGACGCCGACAAAATCCAGTTTCTCAACCAACGCTGGAACGACGGCGCCCTGAACGTCGTCGAGCAGTTGCGGCCACTCGCCACGGCCAAAGGTGTGACCCTCTCACAGTTCGCCCTGGCTTGGGTGATGCAGCAACCTGGGATCACGAGTCCGATCATCGGCCCGCGCACCGTCGAGCAACTCGAAGACAACCTCAAGGCGGTCGATGTGCACCTGGCCGAAGACGAACTCAAAGTCATCGACGCCATCGTGCCTCCCGGCACCCACGTATCGGTTTATTACGAGGCCGACTTCGGCCCCCACCTGCACCGCTGGTAATCCCCTTTATGCACTACCGCCCGTTTGGAAAACAGGGATCCAACTGCTCGGAGATCGGGCTCGGGGCCTGGGCCATTGGCGGCTCCTGGGGCACCCAGGCTGATAACCCCCTCCCGCCAGATCCGGTTGCCTATCAGTAATACCGTGCCCCGTCCCAAACTGCGCAGCACTCGACCCGATGAACTCACGTGAACGATTCCTGGAAGTCATGCGTTTCAACCCCGAGGTCCGCACGCTCAAGTGGGAGTTTGGCTTCTGGGGTAAGAACATCAAACAATGGTATCGGGAAGGGTTGCCGAAAAAATACGGCACCAATCTTCCCACCACCCTCACGACCGTCAACGCGTCAGTCTACACGACCGCCTGGACCCACACCTGGCGCCGTCAGCGCACGTATCTCGAGAAATTCTATGGCGAGCGCGAACAGGAGATCGAAATTCCCGACGGCATCGCCGTCTGGGGCGGCGCGCTGTATTGGCCCAGCCAGGGATTTCCGCTCGCGTTGGATGTGATGGACTACTTTGGGTTCGACCAGAGCACCGCCATGGTGCCGGTGGAGCAGCTCTTCCATCCCCACTTTGAGCCGATCATCCTGGAGGAAACCGAAAACGATCTGGTCTATTTGGACATCGACGGTGTGAAGCGCCATTTCCAGAAAAAGGAAGGCGTGATTCCCAGCGCCTGCGAGTGGCCAATCAAGGACTGGGCCACCTGGACGGAGATCAAGGAGCAGCGCCTGCGACTGGATCGGATCGGTGAGCGCTTCCCCAAGGACTGGGCGTGGTGGATCAAAGAATACCGGCAACGGGGCTATCCGCTTGCGGTTGGCGGCTACCCTTGCGGTTTCTTCGGCACCCTCGTCCATCTCATCGGCTACGAGAATGTGTTTTATCTATACTATGATCAGCCCGACCTGGTGCACGACATCCTCGGCCACCTGACCAGCCTCTGGATCGCCATCTGGGAACAGATCCTCGGCGACGTTCAAGTCGATTGCGCCCACATCTGGGAGGACATGTCATCCACGATGGGCACGATGATCTCGCCCCAGCACTTCAGTACGTTCATGGCGCCGTGCTACCGCCGCATCACCGACTTTCTCCGCAGCAAGGGCGTGGATATCGTGCTGGTCGATACCGACGGGAACATCGAGCGGCTCATTCCGCAGTTCCTGGAGGTGGGCGTCACCGGCATGTATCCGATGGAAACCAGTGCCGGCATGGATGTGGTCAAGCTGCGCCAGCAGTACCCGCGATTTCAGATGATGGGCGGGGTGCCGAAGTACGACATGGCCCTGGGCCCGGCCCGCATCGAGGAGTTCCTGGCGCCAGTGAACGCGCTGCTCAAGCACGGCGGCTACGTGCCCACCGGCGACCACTGCATCTCGCCCGGCGTGAGTTGGGAGCAGTTCAAGTATTACCGCCACCGCCTGAACGAGATCATCGACGCCAATGGGAGCCGGTGACTGCGGATCCACGCCGGCCCTGCCTCCAGCCCAACCCACGTGCGGCAACGTTCATCTGCCTTGACGCGATGGCAGATTGAAGCCCCGAGCTTCGGGCTCTTCATCAAAGAATGGGGACATGGGGCTTTGGACGAGCCACCATGTCCCCTGTGCCTATCAATCTAACGCTGCCCGGATACCGCATCCTCCGGTGGGAGAGCAATCTTAAGATGCGGGTGTACGTTGAGGCGTTGGACGCGCCCCGACTGTGTGCTTGCTGCGGAGGCGGCCGCCTCCGCAGCAAGGGGCGGTATGAGCGGCGGGTTCGCCATCTGGCGTGTTTCGGGCATATCAGCGAGTTGGTGATCGCCTGCCGGCGTTACCGCTGTGTCGACTGCACCCGGAGTTTTGTGCAACCCCTGCCGGGCATCCGGCCGGGCCGGCGCAGCACGGAGCCTTGGCGGGAGGCGATCTACGAGCGCCACGACGACGGGATCTGTGCCTCGACTCTCGCCCGGCGAGAGACTCTGGGCCAGGCCACCGTCGCTCGCATCTACGCCCAGTTCACCGAGCGCAAGGCCCGGGAGCGCCTGAGTCTGGACTGTCCCCGGGTGCTCGGCATCGACGAGCACACCCTGCACCGCGGCCAGCGCTTCGCCACCACCTTCTGCGACCTGAAGAACCGCCGGGTCTTCGACTTGAGCCCTGGCCGCAGCGAAGCGGATCTGGCTCCGTATTTGCGCTCGCTCCGGGGTCGGGAGCGGGTCCGGGTCGTGTGCATTGACCTGTCCAACAGCTACCGGGCCATCATCCGGCGGTGGTTCCCCCGGGCCAAGATCGTGGCTGACCGCTTCCACGCCATCCGGTTGGTCGGCCTGCACCTGCTCAAGCTCGCCCGCCAACTCTGCCCGCCACTCGGCTGGAACCGCGCCTGGCTCGGGCTCCTGCGCACCCGCGGTGACCG
>CAJBES010000103.1 GCA_903952145.1 uncultured Opitutaceae bacterium
ACAAGGGCGTCATGAATGTCCTTCATCTCATCTTGAACGAAGGTGGGATCCATCTGCGCGCGGGGGGGGCCGACATGCACGACGCACAGGTCCTCGCGAAAGGCCGCCAGGCCGGCCGTGATCTTGCCCTGAGCGTCGGCCACCAAGCTGCGACCATCGAAGATCAGTTCGTCGTTGCCGCCGACCGCATTGACGTAAGCAACCGGACAACCAAGGACGCGGGCGGCATCCATGACCAGGGTCTGCCGGAGCCGGCCTTTGGCGTGATACCAAGGGCTGGCGGAGAGGTTGATCATGACATCGCAGTTCTCGGCGGCGAGCTGACGCACGGGGTCCGCGCCATTGTAAAGCCGGCGTGTGCTGAGAATCGGGTGGGTCCAGATATCCTCGCAGATGGTCACCCCGATCCGGTGGCCGGCGTGCGTGAAAACGGTGGGCTTGGCAGCGGGCTCGAAATAACGGTCCTCGTCGAACACGTCGTAGGTCGGCAGGAGGCATTTGCCAGCCGTCGCCACGACCCGGCCCTGGTGGCAGAAGGCGGCGGAGTTATAGAAAGGCCGGCCGTAACCGGTTTCATTGGGCGCCACGGTGCCGATCAGCGCCGGCACTTCGCCGATGGCGGCGGCGATCATTGCCAGCGACTCAACGATGTCGGGCACAAAGCGCCGTTTCAAGAGGAGGTCGCGGGGGGGATAGCCGCAGACCACAAGTTCGGGGAAGACCACGAGTTCCGCCCCTTGGGTGACAAGGGCGGCATAGGCTTCGATGATTTTTTGCCGGTTGCCGGCGAGGTCGCCGACAATGGTGTTGAGCTGAGCGAGACCGAGGCGCATGGAGATGGGACGGGAACGTGAAGTGATTTTCAGGCGCTGACAACTCGCAAGGCTTGCACTCCAGCCCCGTCGGGCGATTGGTTTGAGCCACATCATGAGAAAGCCAAGGCATCTCTGTTTGCTTCTGCTGGCCCTGTCCGGGGCCGGGGCCGCGCCCGAACCGATCGCCCTCACGCTGGCGGATGCTCTGACCGCCGCCGAACAGACCGGTCTCGATGTGCTCATTGGCCGGGAAACCGTCGCCCAAGCGGTGGCGTCGGCCGTGCGCGAGCGCAGCGGGTTGTTGCCCCAGGTGACCCTCGACGCCACGCAGCGACGCAATCGCAGTGCCTCCGTGGGCGGCGCGCTGGTGAGCAGCGGTGTCAACAGCTGGTTCGACGCCCAACTCAACGGCCGCCTCGATCTGCTCGACCCGGAGCGCATCGCCACCTACCAGGCCGCCACCTATGCCATTGCCGTGGCCAGGCTCGGCCAGGAGCAATTGCGCGAGGTCGTGCTGGCGACGGTGGCGAATACCTATTTCACGCACTTGCGCAACCTGCAGCGCATCGAGGTGCTCGACGCGAACACCGGCCGAGCGCGCAGTCTGTTGCAACTGGCCCAGAACCGATTTAACGCCGGCATTGCCACGCAGATAGACCTGACCCGCGCCGAGGCGCAGCTCGCCATCGACGAGCAAGCCCGCCTGCAGCAGGACACCGTGGTGCAGGCCAGCGAACTCGGGTTCAAACGGCTGCTGGCCTTAGACATGGGCCGCCCGCTGCAGCTCGCTGCTTTCAATCTGCGCCGCACCGAGCCCAGTGCCGACCCCGCCAGTCTGGAGGAGGTCGCGATGGCGCTGCGGATGGATTTGCAGGGCGCCCGCAAGCTCCTTGAACAAAACGAAGTCGAGGTCCGTGCCGCGCGCTATGGCCGGCTGCCGACGCTGGCGGCGATTGGCAGCTATGGCTACGCGAGCACCGAGCTGCTGAACGGCAATGAAACCCGCGTATGGTCGGGCAGCCTGGCGCTGTCAGTGCCGGTCTTTGACAGTGCGCGCAGTCGTGCCCTGACCAACATCGCGCTTTCCCGTCGCCGCGCCCAGGAACTGCGGGTCCAAAATTTGCACTCGCAGATCGCCGCCGAGGTCCGCCTCGCCCGGCAGGATGCCGCCTCGCGTCTGGCCCAGATCCGCGTGGCGGAAAAAGGCTATCGCCTGGCCGAGCAGGAACTCGCGCTGGCCGAACGCCGGTTCAATCAGGGTGTTGCCGACAACCGTGAATTGGTGGAGGCGCAGAACCGGCTCGCTGCCGCCGGCGACAACACGGTCGAGGCGGTTTACAACTACCAGCTCAGCCGGCTGGAACTGAACCGGGTGCTGGGCCGGGTCACCGCCATCCTCACCGAACAAGGCGAATGAGCGCCAACCTAACTCTGATTCTGGCCTCAGCCTCGCCGCGCCGGCGCGAACTGCTGACCCAGCTTGGTCTGCCTTTTACCGTCGCGGTGGCAGAGGTCACCGAACATGAGGATCCCACGACCGCGCCCCGGGCCATGGTGCGCCATAATGCCGCGCTCAAGGCCGACTGGGTGTCCGTCCGTCATCCCGAGGCTTGGGTGCTGGGGGCCGACACCACGGTTTTTCTCGACGGACACGCCCTCAACAAACCACGGGATACCGCCGAGGCACGCGCGATGCTGCAACGGCTGAGCGGGCGCACCCACACGGTTTTCACGGGCCTCGCCCTGCGCCATCAGGCCTCGGGCTATCACGACGAGGCCGGTGAAACCAGCACCGTGACCTTTCACCCGCTGACGGACGAGGTGATCTCGGACTACCTGGCCCGGGTCCACACCCTCGACAAAGCCGGCGGTTACGGCATTCAGGAGCACGGCACCATGCTCGTGGCAGGCCATACCGGCTCATTTTCAAATATTGTGGGCCTTCCGCTGGAAGCGACGAAACAAATTTTGACGAAGGCGGGTCTCCTGCCCTGAATACGCAACGTCTTGCGACCCATGACCCAGCTTCCAAGCCCTCCCACTGAACGCCAACGTCGCCGTCTGGCGGCACCGCGCCTGTCGTCGGACCCGGACACGCGTTCAGTCCAAATCGGCGTGCTGGGCACCGTGCTGGTGCATGCGCTGCTCCTGCTGCTGGCGCCTTATCTGCTGCAAGTCGACCCCGCCCAAACTATCGGCCGGGCGCCACCCGCCCGACAGTTTGACATCGAACTGGCACCCGATGCGTTTGCCACGCCGAAAGTCGCTCCGCCCAAGCCGGCGGCTCCGTTCAAGTTTGTTGAAACGAATCCCGACGCGCCGAACAATGCTCCGGACAAGACGAATAACTTTGGTGCACAGAACCAGCAGGCCGCGCAGGAAAAACCCTCTCCAGAGACCGGCGCCGACCGGCCGGCCATGGAGGGTCGGAAGGATTTCGAGTCGGCCCAGATCGTGAGCGGCCAGCTTTCCCCGCCAACCCCGCCCGAACCCAGCAGCCCGCCTGCCGAAGTGGCCCCGGCACAGACCATAGCGGCTCCGCGAGCCGCCCAAGACCCGCTTTCGGGCACCGAAAAACGCGAAGGCGATGACAAGGACAGCTACGGCAGCAATATTGCCAAGTTCTCGGAAAATGCGAAACCGGTGCCTGAGAAGGTCGAGGGCGTTGAAAACGCGCCCTTGATCGAAGGCGCCAGCGGGCAGACGCACCAGGAGATCGATCCCAAACGACCGAGGCCAGCGCCCAAGCTGGAGCGGCGCGCGCGTCCGGCGATCTTTGCCGAGAACAAGATCGGCACCGCCAACATCGGGCCGGTGGCTTTCGATGCAAAATGGAGCAATTACGGCCAGTATCTGCAGCAGCTCATCGAGACCGTGCAGATCCAGTGGGACCGCATCCTCATCCAGAGCAAGGTCTACCCCGCCTCCGGCACGGTGGTAGTCGTGAAATTTCGCCTCGATAAGACAGGGACAGTGGCCGAGATCCTCAGTGTCGAGCCCAGTGCGGTCGCGGACCAGGCTTCCCGCGCTTGCGTCAGTGCCATCACCATGCGGTCCCCCTATGGCGACTGGACCGATGACATGGTCCAGATCCTTGGCGAGTCGCAGGAATTGACCTTCTCGTTTTACTACCAGTGAGCACGGTCGCGGACAGCTTCTGGCACAATCTGCCACTGGGGCGGGAGGTGACGGTGCTCACCCAAGACGCCAACGGTCTGGCCGCACTCGCCAAACCCGCCGGGATTCTTTCCCACCCCAACGCACCGGGCGACGAGCCCCGGTCGTTGCTCACGGTCCGTTACCAGGCTGACGGCGAGTTTTTTGCTTGGGACGGCGGCAGCGGCCCGGCCCGGCTCTGGCTGCTCAACCGGCTCGATTCTGCGACTTCCGGAGTGATCCTGGTCTGCGCCGATGAAGCCGTGGCCGCATCCGTGCGGCTCCATTTCCGACACAAGCGCGTGCACAAGATTTACCATGCTGTCGTGTTCGGCCACCCATCGGCCACGAACCAGATCTGGCGCGACCAGCTGGCGGTGGAAAAGCACGGCGGTCAGATCCGCACGGGGGTTGCCGGCCATATCCCGGCGGAGAGCCGCATGATGACGCTGCGCAGCGGGCTGGGCAAGGGGCGGGATCGCACGCTGATCAAGCTCGAACCGCTGACCGGGCGCAGCCACCAGTTGCGCGTGCAGTGCGCCAAGCGGCACCTGCCGATCATCGGGGACCAGACCTATGGAGATTTCGCCCGCAACCGCGAATTTGCCAAGGCCACCGGCGAAAAGCGGCTCTTTCTGCACTCGCTTGAAACCAGCTTTGATTATGAGCACGCGGGCCGGTTGTGGCACTTTTCCGCCAAGGCGCCGCTTCCGGTCGAGTTTGCCGCGGCGCTCAAGTAGCGGCCGCAGCCGCGGGATTGACAAACTCGGTCCCCACCCGCACCAATTTCCGCATGGACCGCACGGCCGCCTATTTTATCACCTTCGCTTTCCGGGGCTATTTTACCCGGTCAGACACCGGCGGCTGTCGCGAAAACTGAATCCACCGGGATAAATTCGCAAAACAAGCCGCCGACCAAGGCGGCTTTTTTATTAGCCCCGCCCGCCCTTCATCATGATCCTGCCAAAAAACAACCGTCTCACGCCCGAGCAACTTGCCGAAATCACCGCCATCGTCGCGGAGTTCGATTGCAAAATTCAGCCCATCATCGGCGCGATTCGCACCATCTACGCCATCGTCGGTGACGAGCGCGACGAGCTGATGATCAACCGGCTCGAGGGTCTGGACTACGTCGACCGCATCGACCGCATCCAATCGCCCTTCAAGCTGATGGACCGCCGGTCTGAACTGGCGAACGGCAAACTCACGCTCGGCGGGGTGACGCTGGGACAGGAACTGTTCGTCATCGCCGGCCAGTGCACGATCGATCCCAAAAATCCCAACTACTTCTTCGAAACAGCACAGGCCGTGAAGGAGGCCGGCGCCCACCTGCTGCGCGGCGGGGTTTGGAAACCACGCTCCAATCCCTACACCTTCCAAGGCGACACGAAGTCGCTCGAAATCCTGATGGAGGCCTCGCGTCGCACCGGTCTGCCCGTGGACACCGAGGTGATGGAGGAGGAGCACATCAAGCTCGCGCTCGATGCCGGCGTCACCCTGCTGCAGGTCGGCGCCCGCAACGCCCTCAATTACTCGCTGCTGCGTGCCATCGGCCGCGCGCTGGGCGGCCGCACCGACCGCGCCGTGCTGCTCAAGCGCAGCCTCCATATGGGTGCGATCAACGAGTTCATTTCCGCCGCGGAATACATCGCGGCCTTTGGCAACCCAAACATCATCCTCTGCCCCCGGGGCACGAGTCCCACGCTCGATGGCTACCGGAACCATCCCGACGAAAGCATCACGCCGCTCCTGAAGGAAAAAACGTGGGCCGCTGTTGTGGTGGATCCCTCGCATTCCGTCGGCAAGGCCGCCTACGTGCCGGCCTGCGCCCTAGCCGCCGTCGCCTATGGCGCAGACGGGCTCTGCATCGAGTCGCACATCAATCCCTCGCATGGCATCGGGGACGACCCCAAACAGGCGCTGTCGCCGGAAGCCCTCGCCAAAACGATCAGGCAGGCCAAACTGCTCTGGAAGATGAAGCACGAGACAGCCGGCGCATAAACAGGCCGGCCTTTTACTCCTTCAGAGCAGGCTCAATTGGGAGTCGTCCGCTGGCTCGACCGTGATTTTCTTTCTGGGCCGGGCGGCCGGGGCGGGCGCGGGCAGGGACACGCTGGCATCATCGGATTCCAGTTTGGCGAGAATGGTCTTGGCGCGGTCGATGACCGTGAGCGGCAGGCCGGCCAGCCGCGCGACCTGAATGCCATAACTGCGGTCGGCGGCGCCGGGCACGACACGGCGCACGAAAACGATGTCATCGTTCCACTCCTTCACGGCCACGGAAAAATTGCGCAGGCGCGGCAGGTGTTTTTCCAGTTGCGTGAGTTCCTGGTAGTGCGTGGCGAAGAGGGTGCGCGGCCCGCTGACCGGATCGCGGTGCAGGTGCTCCACCACGGCCCAGGCGATGCTGAGGCCGTCGTAGGTGGAGGTGCCGCGGCCGATCTCATCGAGGATGATGAGCGAGCGGTCGGTGGCGTTGTTGAGGATGTTGGCGGTCTCGTTCATCTCGACCATAAAGGTCGAGTTGCCGCGGGCGAGATCGTCGCTCGCGCCGACGCGGGAGAAAATCCGGTCGACCAGGCCGATGCGGCAGGCTTTCGCCGGCACCCAGCAGCCGACCTGTGCGAGCAGGGTGATGAGTGCGACCTGCCGGATATAGGTGGACTTGCCGGCCATGTTGGGGCCGGTCACGAGAGCGAGCTGGGTGTCGTCGCAGGCCAGCAGCGTATCGTTGGGCACGAAGGCCTGGCTCGTGCCGCGGGCCGTTCCGGCGTCGGGTGACTTCAACATCTGTTCCACCACCGGGTGCCGGCCGTCGGTGATCTCCAAGGTTTCGCCCTCGTCCATTCCGGGGCGGCAGTAATCCCACTCGCGGGCGAGCAGGGCCCAGCCGGACAACACGTCGAGTTCGGCCAGGGCCTCGGCCGTCCGGGTGAGGGCGATGGAATCGTCGAGCACCGTGGCGACCAATTGGTTGAACAACTCCAGCTCACGGGCGAGCGCGTTTTCCTCAGCGGAAAATATTTCCTTCTCCTTTTTCCGGAGCTCCTCGGTGACGTAACGTTCACCGCCCACGGTGGTCTGCCGCCGGATGTAGTCGGCCGGCACCAGGTGTAGGTTGGCCTTGGTGACTTCGATATAGTAACCGAAATGATTCGTGAACCTGATCTTCAGGCTGCGAATGCCGGTGCGCTCCTGCTCAGCCCGCTCGAGGTCGGAGAGCCAGGTCTTGTTGTCGGAAGTCAGCGAGCGCAGGCGGTCGAGCTCCGGGTCGTGGCCGGTGCGGATGTAGTTGCCGTCGGCCAGATCGGCGGGGAGTTCGTCGGCCAAGGCTCCGGCCAGCAGGGCGCGCAGTTCCGGCAGTTCGGCGAGGCGCGGCAGGTAACCGGCCGAAAGGCCGCCACCGCCGGTGGCCAGTTCCGCGCGCAGTGCCGGCAGCTGGTCCAGGGTGTCGCGCACGCCGCCAAGTTCGCGCGGATTCCGGAGCCGGTTCTGGAGCCGGCCGAGGATGCGGGGAATGTCGCGGACATTCACGAGGAGTTCACGCAGCGCCGCCAGCCGCGCGGGCGCACCGAGCCACTCGGCTACGTGGGCCTGCCGGCGATTGATCTCCGCCAGGTCCAAGGTGGGGGCGGCCAGCCAGCGCTCCAGCAGCCGGGCGCCGGCCGAGGTCACCGTCCGGTTGATGGCGCTCAGGAGTGAACCTTCGCGACCGCCGCGGACGGAGGCAAAAATCTCAAGATTGCGCAAGGTGGCGGGATCCAACAGCAGGGTGCCGGCACTGTGGTATTCCTGCAGGCTACGCAGGTTCTCGGGTTTGGCGCAGAGGTTTTCCGTGGCGTAATAAACCAGGGCTCCGGCCGGACCCAGCGCGGGATGCTGATGGTCAAGGCCGAAACCCTGCAGGTTCAGCACGCCGAGGGTGTCCATGACGGTCTTGGCCCCCGTGGCGGTCTCAAAATTGTAGGACGGCAGCTCAGTGCACAGCCGGCTGGTCGCGAAGGCATGCAGGGAGTGCACCGCCGTCTGCTCGTGCGGCGCGGTTTGCCAGACGGCTAGGGCACCCTCGGGAACGAGGAGTTCGGCCGGGTCCAGCGCGGTGAGCACCGGCAGGAGATTCTGGATGCGCGCATCGGAAGCGATGCGGAATTCGCCGGTCGAGAGGTCCAGCCAGGCGGCATGAAGGCCGGTATGGTCGAGGGTGAGCGCAGCGAGGTAATGGTTGCGGTCGGCATCGAGTTGGTTGGCCGCAAGGATGGTGCCGGGGGTGAGAATGCGGGTGAGCGTGCGCCGCACGAGCCGGCCGGCCTGGGCGGGTTCGGTCTGGTCGCAGATGGCAACTTTTTTACCCGCCGCGAGCAGCTTGTTGACGTAGGTGTCCGCCGCATGCGCCGGGATGCCGGCCATCGGATGCTCCTGCCGCCGGGTGAGTGTGAGGCCGCAAAGGCGTGAGGCGACGATGGCATCGTCGAAGAACATCTCGAAAAAATCGCCCAGCCGGAAGAGCAGCAGGGTGTCGCGCGGCAGACCGCGCTTCACCTCAAAGTATTGCTGCATCATCGGGGTGATTTTCGGGGCCTGGCTCATCGGGGTTGCAACGCTCATGCAAACGCGCGGGCGCGCAAAGGAAAAAACGTTTCCTGGCGGAAGCTTGCGTTGGGGCGACGGCAGCTTTGCGTGCTGGCATGGGGCTGCAACTCTTTCACCGGGATCTCGGTGGCGCGGGCCACCCGCCGCTGGTAATACTGCACGGCATGCTCGGCTCGTCCCGCAACTGGCAGACAGCAGGGCGGGACCTGGCCGCAAAGTATCACGTCTTTGCCCTTGATGCGCGCAATCACGGAGGCTCGCCCCATGCGGAATTGATGGATTATCCGGCCATGGCCGGGGATGTCATGACCTGGCTTGACGCGCAGGGCCTGCCTCGCGTCACCCTGATGGGCCACAGCTTGGGTGGGAAAACGGCCATGCTGCTGGCCTGCCGACAGGCGGAACGCGTGGAACGACTCATCGTCGTGGACATCGCACCGAAGGACTATCAGTCGCCGGAAGACCGGGCCGAGTTTGCTGCGATGAACGGATTGAACCTCGCAGACGTCCATTCGCGGGCTGAAGCCGAAATGCGGTTCGAAGGGCGCGTCAGTGATTGGGCGATGCGAAAGTTTCTGGCGACCAACCTGGAACGCGATGCTCGGGGCGGCTGGCGCTGGGTGGTGAACCTGCCAGTGCTGACGGCGGCGCTGCCGGTGCTGGAGCGCAACCCGCTCGGACCGGCGCAACGCTTCGAGGGTCCGGCGTTGTTCATCGCCGGTGGCAAATCCACCTACATTGCGCCCGAGGACGCGGTGGTAATCCGACGGCATTTCCCGGTCGCAGAACTGACGACCCTCGTCACTTCCGGTCACAATCCCCACATTGAGGCGCGGGAAGCGTTTGTCACCCATGTGCTGGCCGGAGTTTGAGCCTTGACCGGATTTTGGTTCACACGCTGCGGCGATTCGTTTCGCTGACGTTCTCCCATGGAACTCCTGCAGACCGGTCCGCTTAAAACCTGGCAGTCGCCCGAAACGCTTTCTTTTAACCGCCTTCCGGCGCGCGCGACGATTTACCCCTATCCGACCGCCGCGGACGCGAAAGCCAACCGCCGGGAAAATTCGCCGTGGTGGCGGTCACTCAACGGCGACTGGGATTTCCGCCTCGTGGACCGGCCGGAAAACGTGCCGGCCGGATTTGTGCAGCCGGAATTTGCAACCGACAGCGGCTGGTCAAAGCTGCCGGTGCCGAGCAACTGGACGATGCACGGGCACGACCGACCGCATTACACGAACGTCGTCATGCCATTCAACGACCTGCCGCCCCGCGTACCGGCAGCAAACCCCACCGGGCTTTACCGCACCCGCTTCACGGTGCCGGCGGATTGGATCGGGCGCCGCACTGTCCTGCACCTCGGCGGCGCGGAAAGCGTCCTCTATGTGTGGGTGGACGGGCAGCCTGTCGGTCTCGCCAAGGACACCCGGCTGCCCTCGGAGTTCGACCTGACTCCCTACGTCACCGCCGGCAGCACCCACACGCTCGCAGCGGTGGTGGTCAAATGGTCGGATGCCAGTTTCGTGGAAGACCAGGACCAGTGGTGGATGGGCGGCATCCACCGCGAGGTTTACCTGTATTCCCAAGCGCAGCTCTACCTTGAGGATGTTTTTGTGCGCGGCGATCTGGACGCCAGCCTGCGCGACGGCCGGTTGCATGTGGACGTGCGGCTCGGCGCACCGGATGCGGAGGCCAAGGGGTGCCGCGTGCAGGTGCAGCTCTACGATGCCCGGGGTCGCGCGGTGTTACCCAAACCCGCGGAGGTGGCGGTGCATGACCAGGATTTTTGGCACCACCCCCGCAAGCGGATCCGGCTCGATGTGACGGTGAGGCAGCCGCTCCTGTGGTCCGCCGAAGCGCCGCACCTTTATTCTGCCGTCGTCACCCTGTTTGGTCCCGACGACCGGGCCGTGGAGCACACGGCCTGCCGCATCGGCTTCCGGCGGGTGGAAATCCGCGCGCGCCAGCTGCTGGTCAATGGCCAGCCCGTACTGATCACCGGCGTGAACCGGCACGAACACGACGAGGTCCACGGCAAGGCTGTGACCCGCGAAGGCATGTTGCAGGACATCCGGGTGATGAAGCAGTTCAATGTAAACGCGGTCCGCACCTCGCATTACCCGAACGATCCGCACTGGTATGACCTCTGCGACGAATACGGGCTCTATGTTTTCGACGAGGCGGACGTCGAGGCACATGCGTTTTACCAGGAACTGAGCCACGACAACCGTTATGCGCCGGCTTTCCTCGACCGCGGCCTGCGCATGGTTGAGCGGGACAAGAACCATCCGTCCATCATCGCGTGGTCCCTGGGCAACGAGAGCGGCCACGGTCCGCACCATGACGCCATGGCGGCCTGGATCCGCCACCGCGACCCGAGCCGCGTGATCCACTACGAAGGCGCCATATCTTTCGACTGGCGCAAAGGCCAAGCGGCGACCGACCTCATCTGCCCGATGTATCCGGCGATTGAAAAGCTCATCGCTTGGGCACGCGACCGGCGGAGTCCGGACCATCGGCCGCTCATCCTGTGCGAATTCTCGCACGCCATGGGCAACAGCAACGGCAGTCTTGCGGATTACTTCGACGCGTTCGAAAAATATCGCGGGTTGCAGGGTGGGTTCATCTGGGAGTGGGTGGACCACGGCCTCAAGCGGCACGACACGCAGGACCGTGCCTATTGGGCCTACGGCGGCGACTTTGGCGACGAACCGAGTGACAGGAACTTCGTCTGCGACGGACTGGTGTGGCCTGACCGCCAGCCACACCCGGGGCTATACGAATTCAAGCACCTGGCCCAGCCGGTGCAGGTCGAGGCGGTTGATGCGCGCCGCGGCAAATTCCGGCTTTCCAACCGTCGCTGGTTCACGTCCCTCCGTGACCTACACGGCACCTGGGAACTGCTCGTGAACGGCCAATCTTCGGCGTGCGGCAGGCTGCCGGCCCTGACCGCCGCACCGCGCACGGTGCAAACGGTCGTCCTTCCGTATCCGGTCCTGACCATCCCGGCCGGCGCCGAGGTGCATGTGACCTTCCGTTTTTTCACCAAACTGGCCCCGGCTTGGGGCGACGCCGGACATGAAGTCGCCTGGAGCCAGCACCCGCTTCCCGCTGTGACCTTCAAGCGCACCGCCCGGGTCCGCGCCGCCCGGAACGCGGCTGCTCCCGCGATCGTCACATCCTGCGCAACCGGCTGGTTGGTGCAGGCCGGACCGCTGGCCTTCAACGTCAACCGTGGGTGCGGGGTGCTGGAAAACGTAACCCATGGCGGACGGCTGCTCATTCAATGCGGCCCGCAACTCAATGTCTGGCGCGCAGCCACCGACAACGACGGGCTGAAACTTTTCGACACGGTCAACTGGGGCGGGGCACGGCTGCTCACCGACTGTCTCAAGGCCGGTTACGACCGCATTGAACTAGAGGAGGCGAAGGTCACCGCCCGGGTAACCCGGGACGGCGATGCAGTGATCACAATCCACCAACGCTGGCTCTGCCCCGGCGCCAAGCGTCTCATCACGCACAAGCACACTTACCGTGTGAGAACTGACGGCACCCTGGCCGTGGAGAATACCTTTGCAATGGACAAACGTCTGCCCGAAGTGCCCCGCCTTGGAGTTTCCCTGATGCTGCCTCCCGCGCTTGAGCAACTCGAGTGGTTTGGGCTGGGTCCGCTGGAAAACTATTCCGACCGCAAGCGCGGTTCAGTGGTCGCGCACTACCGCAGCACGGTCACGGACCAATACGTGCCCTACATTCTGCCACAGGAACACGGCAACAAATGCGACGTGCGCTGGCTGGCGCTGCACGACGGCCAGGGGCAGGGCGTGCATTTTGCCGCCCAGAGCCGGCTGCTGGAGGCCTCCGCCAGCCATTACACGGCGGCGGATCTCTACGCCGCCAGACACACGACAGATCTGACCCCACGCCCGGAGGTGCACGTCAACCTCGACTACGCCCAGCGCGGCCTCGGCACCGCCAGCTGCGGCCCCGACACCCTGCCGCAATACCGCATCAAAACCGGCCGCTACGGACTGAAGTTCAATATCAGCTTCTGACTCGGGGCCTGGGTCAAAATATCGGCTCAAGAGTCAGGCCGTCGCACCTTTACCCTGGCTTGCACTGACCATGTCAGCCCGGTGGTCGGGGATCAGTACGACTGCGGCTGTGCATGGCAGCATGACAAGCCCGCAAATGGCATAGAAAAGGTGATAACCGCCCAGGTTGGCAGAGCCCCAGGCCCAGTGCACGCTTTGAAGCAAACGCAACAGCGGCACGGCGAGAATCCCGCCAATCGCGAAGCAACCGAGGTTGGCCAGATTGTAGACGGCGAAATAGGCGGGACGCGCTCCTTGCGCCGGGATGGAGCCGTAAAGCGCAGCCGGCGCGGCCACGGCGGTGATTCCGTCCGCCACGGCCACGAAGGCCCACGCGAAAATGATTGGCCAGACACGGCCCGTTGCGGCGAAGGGGAAACAAAGGAAGAAGGCCGAGTAGATCGGACCGGTGATCCAGAGCAGCCGGCGCGGACCGATACGGTCGCAGATGCCGCCGAACCAAGGGGTGAGCAGCAGCCTGACGATCAGATAGCCGACGCCCATGCAGGCGATGAGCCATGGACGCATCTTCAGGATTTCAAGGTTGAAAACCTGATAGTAGGCGCAGGCAAAAAAGAACGGTAGGTTGAACAGCAGCGTGCCGGCGAGCAGGCGGCCAAATGACCGCGTGCACATCACCGCCCGCAGATCCCCCGGGTTGAAAGGTTCCGGGGCGTGTTGCACCGGCATGGTCGCGCGGGTCAGGGTGAGGGCTGCCACCAGCCCGAAAAGCGCCCCGGTAATCAACAGGGCGGCGAGTCCGGTCTTATTGGCTTTGCCCAGAACCTCGACCGCAGACCCGACTGCGAGGGTCGCAGCGATGATCGCGATGCTGGAGAAACGCACGCGCCGGCCGATGTAGCGCCCCCGCAATCCGCTGGGGATGGTCGTAGCCAGCCAATCGTCTGCAAAAGGGCGCGTGAGGTGGAGGCAGGCGGCGGCGAGGAAGACCGCGATTCCCAGACTGAGCGGTCGCAGCACCGGGGGCAGCACCGGCGTGAGCATGACCACCAGGATCAGCAACAGCGGTTCGATCAGGGCGAGACCAAGGATGAGACGCTTGCGTTTGCGCACCCGGCTAATCAGGGGTAGGCTTAAGAGCTGCACGATGCAGGCGCAGCTGATGATCGCGCTGAAATACCCCATCGCATCCTGCGGCACACCGATGGCCATGGCAAAAGCCACAAACACCATCGTCGTCCCGCCGCAGATGGTTTCGAAGACCCCGCGCAGGCTTACGTTCCAGTTGAACCACGCGAGGGAGGCGCGGATTTCAGTCTTGGTCAGAGCTCGGGCGATACGCTTCATGTGTCACCGCTGCGCAGCGACCGGTACGCGTCAGCCTTCCCCGGCGGCACAGGCACACCGGGGCGAATGCCTGCCAGCCCGGACGCAGCGGCCGGTCGTAGCCGCACTGGCGCGGCCGGCAGCGGGAGGAGGATAAAATGGCATTTGCAAGCGGGGTGACGGGACGGTCCGGACGGCCTAATGCCTGGTCCAGAGTCGCAACGAACTGAGCAGAAAGTCCTCAAGCGCGGCTGACTCGTTGAGGTTGAGCCGCAGCAGCCCCACGTCGTGTTCGAGCTTTTCAATGGCGCCAACCAGCATCATACGGACCGCCGGGTCACCGGCCTTGAGCCGGGGCAGGGCGAACTCACGTGTGGCGTGTTCCAGTTCGGAGAAAAGCCGCGCCCGCAGGCCGTTCGCGAGGCCGGTCTCGATGGCGACCTGCTCGTCCTCCTCCAGGTCGGGCGGCAGCTTCGCCTTCTCGTCCTTCCAGGCCTCCGCGGTCGCGGCATCGAGCAAGGTGTTGAACCGGGCCACCAGGCCGTAGACGGTAAAAATATGGTCGGCCACATTGCGCTTGTCGCCTGCGCCCCCGGTCAGCCGGCCAAGCCACTGACGGTAATCGGCGAGCCAGACCTGGAGTCCGGCTTGCTCAAACGGCACCGCCGCCGTGGGAAAACGGAAATGCAACATGCGGCTGCGGATCGTCGGCAAGAGCGCATAGGGCCGCGTCGTGAGCAACAGGAGGGTCGTGTGGGCGGGCGGTTCCTCGAGGGTTTTGAGAAAGATGTTCGCGGCGGTGAGGTTCATGCGGTCCACCTCGTGGAGGATGGCAACCTTGCGGATCGCGACGGCGGCGGAAACCTGCACCTTGCCGATGAGCGCGCGGGTGGCCTCGGCACCGATCTGCCGCATCTTGCCGGCGGGTCGCAGGCTGAAGCAGTCCGGATGATGCCCGGGGTCGAATCGGGCGGTGGACTCGGGCGTGTTCAGCAGCCGGTCGGCGATGGCGTGGGCGATGAGCACGAGGGTGGGCAGGTCGTCGCCGTGCAGGAGCAGACTGTGCGACAACCGCTGCCGCGCAATGGCGCTTTCGATGACGGTCACCGCCGGGCTGCCGGCGAGAGCGGGAGGCCAGTCAACGTGGGCGGTCATTACGGACTCAGCCGATGCGGAGTTGCACGTGCTCCCAGATGGTCTGGGCGACGGCGGTTGTTGAGTGGGTGCCGTCCACGAGAATCACGCGCTCGGGCATGTTTTTCGCGAGCAACAGGTAGCCTTCGCGGACCTTGTTGTAAAAATCCACATTCTCCCGCTCCATGCGATCGGGCACGTCCGTGACCCGTTGCTTGAGCCGCTGGAGACTGACCTCGGTGGGCACGTCGATCACCACGGTGATGTCAGGCATCACGTTGCCGACGGCAAAGCGGTTGATATGGCTGACCGGATCGGGCGCGAGATTGCGGGCGATACCCTGGTAGACCGTGGAGGAATCGAGGTAACGGTCGCTGAGGACGTATTGACCGGCGAGAAGGGCAGGGGCGATGACCTCGCGTACCAACTGGGCGCGGGAAGCGGCAAAGAGCAATAGTTCGGTCTCGGCGCACATCTCGTCCCCCTTGGAATTATGGACGATGATGTTGCGAATCTGTTCGCCGATCTCGGTGCCGCCGGGTTCGCGCGTGGTGATCACGTCCCGGCCGGTTTTCAGCAGGTGGGCGGCGAGGAGGGCAATCTGGGTGGACTTGCCACAACCCTCCGAGCCCTCGAAAGAGATGAGTTTGCCGGTGGGTTTCTGTTTGAGAGGCATGGGGCGAGTGTGCCGGGTTTATTTCCAGTTGGCGAGGAAGGTTTCCAAGTCGCCCAGCGACGGGCTCCGGCCGGTGCGCACATAGTGGCCACTAGTGCACACCCCCGCGGCCAGACAAGACTCCGGGGCCAGGCGCATGAGCTGGGCCGCGCTGAAACCGGCGTTGAAATGGTCCCCGGCACCAGTGGTGATGAGCGGCAGCGCGACATAGGGACCCGGCACCCAGAAAGTGCCCTCCTGCGTGGCACAGGCGGCCGATTCCTTCGGGTGGATGACGACGGTGGTCAGGTCGAGCCGCTGGCGGATCTTCCCCGCCATCGCGCGGAGACCGCTCTCCGTTTCCGTCTCCGTGCCGAAACCGAGGACGGTGAACACCTGCTGGGCCTCCTTGAGATTAAGCCCGAGGGTGACGCGACCAAATTGCTCGAACCTTGCGATGGTCTCAAGGGCGTAGACCAGATCAGCCGCCGAGCGCTTTTCGGGGTCACAGAGGTCGAAGAAGAACAGACGGCCGGGCTTGACGGGGACCTGTGGCAACACGTGTTGCACCAGATCAACCAAAACCGCCGTGAGATTTGGGATCATGGTCCAGTTAAGCAACGCGATGAGGTCGGCGGCACCAAGGGCCGCGCGGTATTTGTCCATGCCCATGACGGAAGCGATCGTCTCCGGGGTGATCTCGTCGAGGCTCCGCATCATGCCGAGCATCAGCTTGCCGTCATTGAACTCGACAGCCGTGGTGGCGGCGGGGTCGCAGAGGGAGACAATTTCGGCCTTGGCCGCCATTTCCGCAAAGACCGGATGCACGGTGGTTTTGCCGAGGGCCCCGATGTAGGTGACGCTGGCGCCCTGGGCCAGGAGCGCGTTGGCCATGATGGGGCCGTTGCCGCCGAGCTTGTCGAGCCGGGGGTAGAATTCGAGGTTGGTGCTCTTGCCCGCGGCTGCGCTGATACGCTGGCCGAACTCGGCAATCGTGGCGATGGGCGTGAAATTCGCGCCCTGTCCGGCGCGCAGCGCGACCGGGGTCACGATGGTGTCGACAAAGCCGTCAAAGCCGACGAGGGCGCGCTTGTCGGCCAGGCTCGCGCGGCGTTCGCGCAGTTGCTGCAGGGTGCGGGTCTTGAAGTCCATGGGAAGGGAAGGACGGCCAGCAAAAATCAAGCGGCAGGTGCCGCAAACAGAATCGCACGCCTGAGCCGGGAATTTCCATTGAACGCATCCGGCAAACCCTCCAACTGTTTGCTGCCATGCCTGCCCTGTCGCTGCCTTCACCTTTCTTTGCCTCCAGCAACATCATCGATATCTTCGAACGCTGCGATACCGTTGACAAGATCATCGTCATCGGCCTCGGGGTCTTCAGCCTGGTCGCGTGGACGATCATGTTGGGCAAGCATTTCGAGCTTAAGCGGCTCCGCCTCCTGAATCACTCCTTCGAATCGCATCTGCGCGACCGGCAGACGTTGCTCGACCTGCCGGAATCATTTCGTAACAAACGCTCGATCCCCTACGCCGATCTGTTCACCGATGCGATCGAAGCTTACTGGCGGGCCGCGGCGATTACCAAGGAGCAGGGGAGGGAGAACTCCCGCGCCCGGCTGGAGCATGCGGAGAATGCCATCCAACGCGCCATCGCGCGCCAGACGCTGCGCTATGAGTCGAGCATGATCTTCCTGGCGTCGATTGTCTCAGGTGCGCCCTTCATCGGCTTGCTCGGCACGGTTTGGGGCGTCATGGAGGCGTTCAGTTCGGTCGCCACGCAGCAGACCGCGGGCATCCAGGCCCTCGCGCCAGGCGTCTCCGGCGCCATGCTCGCCACAATCGCCGGCCTGGTCGTCGCCATCCCCTCGGTGTTCGGCTATAATCTTCTGCTCGGCAACACCCGCACGATGATCACCGAGCTGGAGAACTACGCGAGTTCCCTGGCCGACCGGCTTGAGCTGGAGTCAAAGTAACGGAGCGCCCGCCCATGGCCCGCAATTTTCGCCGCCACCGCACCACCCATCCGATCGCGGACCTCAACGTCACGAACCTGATCGACCTCGGGTTCATGCTTCTGATCATTTTCATGGTCGTATCGTCGGTCTCGAAGCAGGAGCAGTCGATTCAGGTCGAACTGCCCACGGAATCGAAGCGGGCCCAGGACCAGCCCGACAAGGACCTGACGTTCCAATCGATCGCCATTGACCGGCGCGGGCGCTATTTCTTCGGCGACACGGCGATCGAATTCGCCGAGCTAAGGCCGCGGCTGGCCGAGCTGGCACGCCGGCCCAAGCCGCCGGTCATCCGCATCCGGGCCGATTTTTCGCTGCAATGGCAGCAGGTCGTGAAGCTGATGGACGAAATCAAGCGGCACAACCTGAGCAAGATCACCTTCGATACCCAGACGTCCGAGTAGCCTGCACCTATGCGCCCGACTTCCCCAGGTGCGTTCATGCTCTCACTCACCCTGCACGGGTTGATCATCGCCGTGGCACTGCTTATTTCCTTCGCGCTCCAGACCGAGGTCAGAAAGTCCCCGAAGATTTTTGAATTGGTCGCCGGGGAAGGGGACAATTACAACGCGACCGAGGCCCCCGCGCTCGGCGTGCCCGGTGGGATCAAACTTCAGGTTCCGGTGCCACCCGCCCCGGTGCCGGCCACACCCGAACCGGCCGCCGCCCCGCCGGAGCCGGTCGTCGAGCAGAAAATCGTGGAGAAAGCCCCCGCCAAGGTGGTGGAACCCAAACCGCCGAATTTTTCCAAGGACGTGAAACGAATCGCCGACAAGCGCGAAAAACGCCTCGTCGAAGCCGACCGCAAAAAACGCGAGGCCGAGGCCAAGCGCATCAGCAAGGCAGAATTCGACAAGCTGAACAAAGGCAGGACGGCCCAGAAGGCGGGCGGGGCGTCAACCAAGGTGGCCAGGATTGACGCCGAGGGCATCGCCAGGGGGGTGGTTGGCGGCTCGACCAACAACAAGACTGGCGGCGCCGGCGGCAAGGCCCTCAGCCGCGATGAGCAGGATGCGCTCGACAGTTACATCGCCCTGCTGCTGCTGCGCTTGCGCGCCGCGCACGAGAAACCCCCGGGGTTGAGCGACCTCCTGCAGGCCCGCGTTGAGTTCCGGGTCGCTGCCGACGGCACGCTCTCAGCGGTGAAAATTATCGATTCCTCCGGCAGCGCCGATTTCGACCGCAGCGTGCTGGAGGCTTTCACCCGCGTGCGCTCGATCGGACCGACGCCCAACGGCAAGAGCGATGTATGGGTGGTGACCTTCAAGATGAAGGAGGAGGATTGAAAAAGTCCTTGCCATCGCGAGGGGAACATTGATTTTTCTCGCCTCTCATTCAGGGAATGGGCTCTTAGCTCAGTTGGTAGAGCGCCTCAATGGCATTGAGGAGGTCAGCGGTTCGATCCCGCTAGGGTCCACCACCTCAGAGGTGGCATCGTCGCACGTGGAGTCGAAGCTCGGGGCTTCAATCTGCCATCGCGTCAAGGCAGATGAACGTTGCCGCACGTGGGTTGGGCTGGAGGCAGGGCCGGCGTGGATCCGCAGTCACCGGCTCCCATTGGCGTCGATGATCTCGT
>CAJBES010000104.1 GCA_903952145.1 uncultured Opitutaceae bacterium
AGATTGCCGTCGCGGCAGCTCACGCCGTATTTCGCCTCGGTGAGGACAAAGAGACCGGCGCGCTCACCCTCACTGCTCACCGTCGCCCAGCGGCTCATCGGCCATTCCCACATCGCCTCGGCTTCGCGCGTCGTCGCCAGCTGCGGACGCAGCACGCTGCCGAACGGCGTGCCGCAGCGCACCTCGCGACCGCGGTAATGCGTCGGAAAATGCAGCTTCAGCAGCGCGTCCGGCTCCTGCCAGTCGAGCCCGACCGTGATGCGCAGCACACTCGCGCCCGGTTCCAGCGCATAACGCAATGTGGCGGTGCTCTTCGCGCCGACCTGGCGGGTGACCGTGAACCCGTTTTTCACGGCGGTGAATTTGGCCGGCGCCCGGGCCGGCTGACCGAGTGAAAGCGAATGCCGGTCAATGTCCCACGGACCGAAGTTTGCCGGCTGCTCGGGATAGACCACGAGTTCGCCGGCACCGGCGGCCAGTTCCACCGCGCGGCCGTCCACCGACAGTCCCGCGAGCCGGCCCTGCGCATCGAGCCGCGCCGTGACCCGGCCGTTGTCCAACGTGCGGCCCTGCACCGTGACTGGTGGAAGACCGCGCACGGTGGCATCCGCCACGCGCACTCCCGTGAGCGGCGGCAAATCGACGACCCGACGTCCGACGGTGCAGCGCCGCGCCAGTGGCAGCGGATTGAAAAGGCACGCGTCGCCCTTGGCACCGAGCGTCCTCGTGGCCGCGGTTCCCAGATCGCGGGCGAGGGCCGCCAGCTCCGGCAGCCCATTGGCGTAAACCTCGGGGATCGAACTGCCGGGAATGTAGTCGTGGAACTGCGCGAACACCATCCGTCGCCAGGCGTGCGCCAAATCCGCCCCGGCCGCACCGCGGGTCGCGACCAGCGCCGCCTCACGCAGCTGCAACGCGCGTTCGAGGGCGCGGAAATGCGCCTTCACGCGGCTTTGCGTGGTGAATGTGCCGCGGTGGTATTCGAGGTAGATTTCACCGTCGAGCGCCGGCAGTTGCGCCTGTTTCGCCGCCAGGCGGTCGAAGAACGCCTCGGGCTGGTCCCACTTGAGCGCCGGCAGGCCGCGCAATGACGAGAGCCGGCGGGCGCGCTCGCACATCTCCTCGCTCGGGCCGCCGCCGCCGTCGCCCCAGCCGTTGGGCATCAGGAATTCATCGTGCAGGTCACCCTGCTGGTGTTGGTGCGACGCGGCGCGCAGCTGGTCCACCGCCATCGTATTGTTGAACTGCACGCCCTGCGTTACATGGCTCACGACCGCGTGCCCGCCCGGGCCTCGCCAGACGAAGCTCGAATGCGGAAAGCGGTTGACGGTGTTCCAGGTCGTCTTGGTCGTGAAAAAATACTCCACGCCGCTCAGGCGCATGAGCTGCGGCAGGCAGGCGTTGAATCCGAAAAGGTCCGGCAGCCAGAGCGTGCGCGAATGCCGGCCCGTGAGTTTTTTAAACGCGTCCTGCCCGAGCATGAAGCTACGCGCAAGCCCCTCGCCGCAGGCCACGTGCGAATCGCTCTCCACATACATGCCGCCGGTGGCCTCCCACTGGCCGGCGCGCAGCCGCGCGCGCACCGCCCGCAGCAACTCCGGTGCGCGCCGCCCGACCGCCTCGTAGCTCGCCGGTTGCGAGTAGGCGAAGCGGAACTCCGGGTAGAGCGCCATCAGCCGGTTCACGTTGGCAAAGGTGTGCACGGCCTTGCCCTCGCCCACCTGCTCGGTCCACAGCCACACGAGGTCGAGGTGCGAATGACCCGTGAGTGCAGCGCGGCTCAGCGGCGCGACGTCGCGCATCTCGCGGTAGATTTTCGCCAGCTCGCGCCGGAGCGCGATTACTCCCGCGGTATCAAACGCATCCAGCGCCGTGTCGAGCCCACGCAGCAGCCGGCGGTAGAGCGGCGACACGTCGGTGAGCGCGGGTTGCTGCGTCTGGCTGAACAGTTCGCGCGGCACGCCGGGAAACTCCTTCGCCCGCAGCTCAATCATCCAGTCGTAAAGGCAGTTGAGATCGTGGTAGGCGTGCCAGTTCTCGTTGTCGCGCCGCAGCAGCCGGGCGCCGTGGAAAACATTCCCCTCCGCGCCGAGCCCCTTGGCGTCGGGATGCCAGATCGCGGACTGCACGCACAGGCTCTCGACCCACACCTCGCGGACGCCGGCCGGCAGCTCGCAATGCCGGTGCGCCACGTCGAAGCCGTAGAAGGGCACGCCGTTCACGAACAGCGTCGCCTCGCCCTGTTCGTCCCAGTGCAGCCAGCGCCCGCCGCCGGCGGGGATTGCCACACGGCCCCAGCGCTGGTCGTAGAGCCGGCCCCAGCTTTCGCCGTCGCGCACGGCGCGAAGCGGCATTTTCTTTGCCGCGGCCGGCGGCACATGGTCGGGTCGGCCGGCGGTGACCTCGACGCGCAGCGGCCGCGGGTCGCGCCAGATCATCTCGGCAAGGCGGGCAACACCGCGCTGGGTGCGCAGAGGAGTGAGCTGAAGGAGAGGATTGAGCGGGAACATCGCGGCCGACTCTCGCGGATTGCACCGCACCGTGCAATCCCTTCTCATGCCGACCCGATGCACTCCACGCTCCTCATCCTCGCCGCCGGCATGGGTTCACGCTACGGCGGCCTGAAGCAGATCGACCCCGTCGGTCCCTCCGGCGAAACCGTCCTCGATTACGCGGTGTTCGACGCCCTGCGGGCCGGATTCGGCCGCGTGGTGTTCATCATCCGCCGCGACTTCGAGGCGGCCTTCCGCGCGCAGATCGGCGTCAAATACGCCGGCCGCATCGCCGTGGACTACGTGTTCCAGTCACTCGACGCCCTGCCCGACGGCTTCACTCCGCCTCCCGGCCGCGAAAAGCCCTGGGGCACCGGCCACGCCGTGTGGTGTGCGCGCGACGCGGTCCGCGAACCCTTCGCCGTCATTAACGCCGACGACTTTTACGGCCGCGATTCCTTCGCCCGGCTGGGCCGCTTCCTCACCGGCCCCGCCCTCGCCCCGTGCGGTTCCGATCCCAAACCGGCTCACCGTGCGTCGGCCACGCCTGCCGCGCCGTTCGCGATGGTCGGCTTCCGGCTCGACCGCACCCTGTCCGAGCACGGCGCCGTCTCGCGCGGCATCTGCACCGCCGGGACGGACGGACGGCTCGCATCTATCGTCGAGCACACCGGCATCCTGCCGGAGGAGATCGGCCCCGGGAAAAAATACACCGGCGCCGAGATCGCCTCGCTCAACTGCTGGGCCTTCACCCCCGCCCTTTTCGCGGGGCTCGACGCGCAGCTGCGCACCTTCCTGGTCGAGCGGGGCGGCGAAGCGAAGTCCGAGTTCTACCTGCCCGCCGCCGTCTCCACGATGATCGCTCTGGGCGCCGCCACCGTGGACGTCCTGCCCACGGACAGCTCGTGGTTTGGCGTCACCTACCGGGAGGACAAGCCGCTCGTTGCCGCCGCCCTCGCCGAACTTGTGCGCGCCGGCCAATATCCGGCCAAGCTGGCTTGAAACGGCTTTCTCCGGCTGGAAAAGTCGCAAGCCAAGACCGGCCTTCCGGAGCGAAAACCCCCATGAGCGCCCCCTTTTTTCTACTGCCTGGATTTCAGCCGCGTTGATCCGTGAAATCCGTGGTGCATAAATTTCCATGAACACCTGGCCCGTCCTCAAAACCTACTCCGGCGAAAAACTCGCCCGCGTGGCCCTGCCCGTCGGCGGCATCGGCACCGGCACCGTCTCCTTCTGCGGCTGGGGCGCATGGCGGCACTGGGAAGTAGCCAACCGTCCCGCCAAGGGCTTCACCCCGGTCGGCCAGGGCCGCGCCGCACCGTTCTTTGCGCTCCACGCCGCCAAGCGCGGCGAGGCGCCCGTCACGCGTCTGCTGGAGGGGCCGCTGCCGGTCGGTGAATGGGAAGGGGCCGAAGGCTCGCCGATGCCCAACGCCGGCCTGCCGCGTTTCCGCCGCGCACGCTTCCACGCGGCCTATCCGCTCGGGCAGCTCGAGCTGCTGGACGAGGCCGTGCCGCTGCGCGCGACCCTGCAGGTGTTCAATCCGCTCATCCCCGGCGACAGCGCCCGCAGCGGCCTGCCCGTCGCGCTGGTGCGCGTGACCCTGCGCAACCCCAACCGCGTGTCCGTCCGCGCCGCCGTCGCCGCCGCCCTGCCCAATTTCATCGGCATGGACGGCTTCGCGATGCAACCCGACTTTTTCCGCGGCCGGTTCGATCCCACCGGCGCCAAGGCCAACGTGAACACCTGGCGCGAGGGCGGCGGCCTGCGCGGCGTGGCGCTGTCGCCCGGCGGCGTCGCCGCCGATCATCCCGCGTGGGGCACGCTCGCCCTCGCCACCACCGCCCGGCGCGGCGTCAGTCATCGCACGGCCTGGGTCGAGCACGGCTGGAGCGATGCGCTGCTGGAGTTCTGGGACGATTTTTCCGCCGACGGCCGGATCGAGGAGCGCACCGCCCAGACCGACACGCCCACCGCCTCGCTTGCCGTCAGTGTCGACGTGCCGCCGGGCGGCGAGCGCCACCTCGAGTTCGTGCTGGCGTGGCATTTTCCCAACCGCGAGGCGTGGGGCAAACCCGCCGGGGAGAAACCGGAGCTTGTCGGCAACTTCTACACCACGCAGTTTGCCGACGCGTGGGCCGCCGCCGCGCACGCCGCCAAAAACTGGCCCGCACTGGAGCGCAACACCGTCGCCTTTGTCCGCAGCGTGACGGACAGCAGCCTGCCGCCCGCGGTGCGCGAGGCCGCGCTCTGCAACCTCTCCACGCTGCGCTCACAGACCTGTTTCCGCACCGCTGACGGCCGCTTCTTCGGCTGGGAAGGCTGCTTCGACCACAAGGGCAGCTGCCACGGCAGCTGCACGCACGTGTGGAATTACGAGCACGCCACCGCCCTGCTCTTCCCCGACTTCGCCCGCTCGATGCGTGAGACGGAGTTTTCCGACTGCACGATGTTCGACGACGGCCTGATGGGCTTCCGCGTCGGCCTGCCGTTCAAACCGGGCACCAGTTACCGTCTCGCCGCCGCCGATGGGCAGATGGGCTGTCTCCTGAAACTGCACCGCGAGTGGCGACTCTCCGGCGACACGGCGTGGTTGCGTTCGCTCTGGCCGCAGGCCCGCCGCGCGTTGGAGTTTGCCTGGCTTCCCGGCGGCTGGGATGCCGACCAGGACGGCGTCATGGAGGGCTGTCAGCACAACACGATGGACGTGGAGTATTTCGGCCCCAACCCGCAGATGGCCTCTTGGTATCTCGGTGCCCTGTGCGCCGCCGCGGCGATGGCCCGCGCGCTCGGCGAGGCGGACTTCGCCGCGAAATGCGACGGCCTCTTTGCCCGCGGCCGCGCCTGGGTGGACACCAATCTCTTCAACGGCGACTACTACGAGCACCATATCCGGCCCGTGCCCGACTGGAAGGCGGTGCATCAGGGACTGGCCGTCGGCATGGGCGCGAAGGACCCCGCCAAGCCCGACTTCCAGCTCGGCGCCGGCTGCCTCGTGGACCAGCTCGCCGGCCAGGTAAACGCCCACTTCGAGGACCTCGGCCATCTACTCGACCCGGCGCACGAGCGCGCGGCGCTCCGCGCGGTGCTCGCCTACAACCGCCGCCGCGGGTTTCACGCTCACTTCAACCACATGCGCAGTTACGTGCTCGGCGACGAGACGGCCCTGCTCATGGCCTCGTATCCGCGGGGCCGGCGCCCGGAGCGGCCGTTTCCCTACTATACCGAGGTGATGACGGGCTTCGAATACTGCGTGGCCCTGCATCTGCTGCAGGAAGGCCTGACCCGCGACGGCCTGAAGGTGGTGCGCGACATCCGCGCCCGCTACGACGGCCGCAAGCGCAATCCCTTCGACGAGGCCGAGTGCGGCCACCACTACGCACGCGCACTCGCCAGTTGGGGCCTCATCCCCGCCCTCACCGGCTGCCACTGGTCCGCGCTCACCGGTGTGATGCGCTTCGCCCCGGCCAAGCGGCGCGTTTCCTGGCCGTGGAGCGCCGGCTCCGCGTGGGGCACGGTGACGCTGGTTCCAAGCAAGCGCTGCACCAAAGTCGCCCTGCAAGTGCTGGGCGGTCGGCTTGCCCTCAACCGCTTTGAGCTCGCGGCCTCCGGCACTTGCAACTGGCCCCGTCCGAAAACCCTCGCCGCCGGCAGGATCCTTGAGTTTCAAGTTCCGGTTCCCGCATGAGCACCACTCCGGTTCCCGCCCACTTTCCCGACGTCCTGCGCCAGTTCCCGCTGGCCGGCCGTTATGTCTCCGCCGCGCCCTACGGCAGCGGCCACATCAACGACACCTACGTGGTGCACCAGGACGAGGGCCGGCCGGCGCCGAAGCGCTATGTCGCGCAGCGCATCAACCACAACATTTTCAAGAATGTGCCGGCGCTCATGGACAACGTGCAGCGCGTCACCGCCCACCTGGCCCGCAAGGAGGGTCCTGGCTCGCGCGCGCTGGCCCTCGTGCCGGCGCACGGCAGTCGCGCCGTCATCCGGGACGAATTCGGCGGCTGGTGGCGTTTCTACGACTTCGTCGAGGGTGCGCACACCGTGGACCGCGTGACCAACGAAGCCGAAGCCCGCGAGGCCGCGGGCGCTTTCGGCGACTTTCAGGCCCAACTCGCCGACCTGCCCGGCGGGCGCCTGCAGGAGACCATCCCCAATTTTCATCACACCCGCAGTCGTTTCGAGAACTTCCGCCGCGCCATGGCCGAGGACCAGGCCGGCCGCGCCGCCGAAGTGCAGCCCGAGATCGAGTTCGCCTGCTCCCGTGAGGCTGACTCCGACGTCCTGCTCAAGCTCCTCGCCAAGGGCGAGGTTTCCGAGCGTGTCACGCACAACGACACCAAGATCAACAACGTCATGCTCGACGACGTCACCCGACGCGCCGTCGCCGTCATCGACCTCGACACCGTGATGCCCGGCCTGCCGCTCTACGACTTCGGCGAGATGATGCGCACTTCCGCCAGCTCCACCGCCGAGGATGACCCCGACGCCGGCAGCATGCACCTCGTGCTCCCGTATTTCCGCGTCCTCGTCGAGGGTTACCTCGCCTCCGCCGTCGGCGGCGTGCTCAACGCCACCGAGCGCGCCCACCTCGGTTTCGCCGGCCAGCTCATGACCTACGAGAACGGCCTGCGCTTTCTCACCGACTACCTACAGGGCGACACCTACTACAAGATCCAGCATCCCCGCCACAACCTTGACCGCTGCCGCACGCAGTTCGCCCTCGTCCGCAGCATCGTGGCGCAGCAGGACGCCTTGGGCCGCATTCTCGAATCCATCCAGCCATGAAATTCACCCGACCTGAAGCCGATGTCTTTATACCCGCCGGCGGCGATCCCGCCGCGGCCCTTGCCCGCACCACGCACCTGTGCGTGATCGCGCACCAGGACGACATTGAGATCAACGCCTATCCCGCCGTCGCCGATTGCTACGGCCGCACCGACCGGTTCTTCACCGGCGTGGTGGTCACCGACGGCGCCGGCTCAGCCCGCACCGGCCCCTTCGCCGGCTACACCGACAACCAGATGAAGCTCGTGCGCGTCGAGGAACAACGCGCCGCCGCGCGGATCGGCCACTACAACCTGCAGCTCCAGCTCGCCCACACCAGCGCCGATGTGAAAAAGTCCGGCCATCCCGGCGTGCAGGCCGACCTCAGCGCCATTTTCTCCGCCTGCCGCCCGCAGGTGGTCTACCTCCACCAGCCGCTCGACAAGCACGACACCCACGTCGGCGTGATGCTGCGCTGTCTGGAGTCCATCCGCGCCCTGCCCAAGGCCCGGCGGCCCGCGCGCGTCCTCGGTGTCGAGGGCTGGCGCGGACTCGACTGGGTCATGGATGACGAAAAGGTCGCCATGGACTGCGGCGCCCACCCCGAACTCGCGCTCCAGCTCATGCAGGTCTATGCGTCGCAGATCGCCGGCGGCAAGCGCTACGACACCGCGGCACTGGGCCGCCGCCAGGCCAATGCCACCTTCCACAATGCCCACGCCACCGATCAGTTTAACATGGTCGCCTGGGCGCTGGATCTCACGCCCCTGGTCATGGACGAAACGCTGTCCGTCGCCGACTTCGCCCTCGCCCGCATCGAACGCTTGCGCGCCGACACCGTCTCCCGTTTCGCCAAGCTGGGCTGAGCGCGTGGTGTGAAGGTTTGGTTTGAGTGGGAGCGCGGACGGCTCGTCCGCTCAACCCAGATATTTCATGAAGCCATGAAATATCCGCCGCTTGCGGCCGACTAAACTCGCGACAAAGTCGGAGTTGTCGGGGCTAGTGGCTTTTGGCCCAAAAGCCAAAAAATGACCAGCCGGCGGCAGGAACCTGCCCGGGTGTCCGTCCCCGCCGCCACCGCCTCGTAAAGCTGAGTTGAGTGTGTGGCTTGGAGCTTTGTGTATGCCGTATCGGTGCTTTAGGGTAAAAGCCTGCCGGCAGGCTCCTGCCCAAGCTACTCCGCCATGATCTGCATTTCCCAAGCTGAGATCCGTGCCAATCCGGGCTTCATCCGAAGTCAAAATTCAGCGGACTTGGTTGCGGTTCGGCCGCGCTGGGCTTGGGCGCTCAGTGTTCCGAGACCAAACGGATGGCCGCGGGCTCGTCCTCCTCGATGCCGGGGAAGCGGCCAATGTCGGGGTTGAGGAAAAAATTGTCGTGCAGGTCGTCGTTGGCGGTGGACACCTCGCCAATGATGCACTCGTCACTGGTCGGATAAAACGCATGCCAGACGCCCGGCATAAGTGTCACCCGTGAGCCGGCGGGCAGCGCGAAAGGCTCGCCGGTGCGCACCGCCACCGGCACACCGTTGATCGGGACGCTCAGGGTCGCCGGCAGCGACGCCCCGTCCACGGGCTTGGCGGGCCAGAGCTGCAGGGTGAGCTCCCCGACGCGGCAGATGATATCCTCCTTCTTCTGTGCATGCGTGTGGCACGGTGTGTACTGGCCGCGGCGCCCATACATGAGCTTCTCGCAATACTCCGGCTCGGTCGCGAGGTTGATGAGCGTGAGCCCGAGGTGCGGGAAATCTCGCAGCCCAAAGTCGGTGATGTCCCAGCGGGGCGACGGTGGCAGCGTCCAGTGATGGCGCCCGAAACAGGCGAGCGCAAGGCGGTAGGCGGTGTTGATCTCGGAGCGTTTCATGGTGCGGAGGTGAGGAAGGAAAGGTCCACGGCCTGCCGCACGGTTTTGCCGGAGGCGGCGCGCAGCACGAGGTGGTCGCCGCGGAAGTCCACGCGGCGGACGGTGTCGAAGCCGCGCGGGATGGCGGCAACCCCCATGATGTAGGGCACGATGAGCGGACGGCGCGGATCGAGCCGCAGGGTGGTCGGGATGCCGCGCCGCGAGACCGGATTGGGTGCGGCGGATTCGGCGAGTCCGAAGTGAAAGTAACTCGTCACGTCCTCGAGCCCCAGCACGCTGCGGTGCCGGCTGCTCCAGGGTGCCATGTGCCGGCCGCCGTTGGAATGCCAGAGCACCGTCGAGGCCAGCACCCGCGGATCCTTCAGCGCAAACCACACGTAGCGCTGCTCCGGGAAGGTCACCGCCGTCCACGCCACCGGTGTGTCCGCAAGGGACGAGAGCATCACCAAGTCCTCAAAGCCTGCCCGCGCCGGGTAGCGCGTCAGATCGGTCGTGCCACCAGTCGCCAGGGGCACGCGGCGCAGGTCGCGGATCTTCGCCCCGATCTTGAGCGCGGAATAGCCGCCTTGGGCGGGCAATTCGAACTGCTCCGGGCAGGTCTGGGCAAAGCGCCACGGGCTGAGCGCGATGCGGCCGGAGCCGGGCTTGTCCGGAAACTTCAAGGTCGCGTGGTGCCCGAGGCACATCGGCCCGCTCATGCCGTGGAGCTCGTGTCGGATGTAGAGGTTGGCTTCACCGGGCCGCAGCGTGATGCGCTTCACCACCCGGCCGGGCCGGACGCGGGTTTTCAATTCGGCGACCAGCGTCCCGGCGCCCGACTCCCGCGCCAGCAGCTTCCAGACGCCTTCCGCCGTCTCGCCGTGCACGGGATGTTTTTCGCCGCGCCACGGCCGGGCGTTGCCCCCGAAGGGCGCACAGAAAAAATCTCCGCGCAGCGGCCGCAACGCACCGGATGCCTCCGCCGGCAGCGGCTCGCCGTGCCAGGGCGCGATGGCGAAGGGCTGCACCGGGCCGGTGTCGGTCTGGAAGGTCACCGGCGCGAGGTGTCCGCCGCGGCAGGTGAGGAAGGCCTCCACACGGTCGCTGGCAAAACGCCACGAGGGCTGATGGGCGATGGTTTGCTTGGTGATACCGGTCGGTTTCATGAGCCAAAGGTTGGCGGCCCGACAGCCCGGTGGCGAGTCTGCTCCGCTGCATCACCGGGCTATAAGCCGGGGTGCCACTTCGGTTAAGCCGCCGGCGTGCCTGCCGCTGGGTCCGGCCATGTTGTCGCCAGATTCCAATATGTGCCTGTCCTCATGCCGACCAAAGTGGACGCGCAGGTCCCACTGCGCGCCAAGGCGCATGCGTCCGCCGTGTTGTGTTCGTGGCCGGCCGCGGGATCTGCCGGCTCACCCAAGGCTGCGCGGGCGCGACCAAGCCGCGTCGTGAACAATTGAGCCGCGCCCAAGGGTTGCATCAACGCCGCCGTTGCCTACCATGCCCCCAACGCATGTTCGGCCTGCCCATCGAGATTCTGTTCATCTGTGTGCTGGTGATCGCCAACGGGGTGCTCGCCATGGCCGAGACTGCGGTCGTCTCCGCACGGAAGTCCAAGCTGCGCCGGCTGGCCGACGCCGGCGACTCCGCCGCCAAGCAGGCCCTTGCGCTCGCGGCCAACCCGGCCCGCTTTCTGGCACTGGTGGAGTTCTGGCTGACGCTCAGCAGCACGATCGCCGGCGTGCTCGGTGGGGCCCGCCTCGCCGGACCGCTGGGTGTGTGGCTCGCCCGGACCGCGGTGCTGGCACCCTACGCGCCGGCCCTCGCCTTCGTCATCGTGGCACTCGGCCTCACCGCGTTTGTCCTGCTCTTTGGGGAACTCGTGCCGAAGCGCATTGGCCTGGCCTACCCTGAGCGGGTCGCCGGCCTGCTCGCCGGCACCATGCGCACGCTCGCCTGGCTGGCCGCGCCGTCCCTGCGGCTCTTTGAACTCGCCACCGAGGGGATCCTGCGGCTCATCCGCTTCCGCCCCGATCCCGGCGCCACCGTGGTGAGCGAGGACGAGGTGCGTGCGCTTGTGGAACAGGGCCTGCACGCCGGCGTCTTTCAACGCGCGGAGCAGCAGATGGTGGAGGGTGTGCTCGCGCTCGACCAGCGGTCCATCACCACCCTCATGACGCCGCGGCCGAAGATGGTCTTCCTCAACCTCGAGGATTCCGAGGAGATCAACTGGCGCAAGATCGTCACCAGCGGCCATTCGCATTTTCCGGTCTTCCACGGCAACCGCGACCAGGTCGTCGGCATGGTCTCGGTCAAGGCGATCTGGGCCAACTCCGCCATCGGCCTGCCCGCCACGCTGAAGAACCTTGTCGTCACGCCGCTCACGGTGCCGGAGACCCTCAACGCGGCCCAGTTGCTCGAGCAGTTCAAACGGTCCGGCAAACACCTCGCCATCGTCACCGATGAGTTTGGCGCCGTGCAGGGGCTGGTGACCCTCATTGATGTGTTCGAGGCCATCGTGGGCGATCTGCCCGACCACGGCCCGCGCCAGGCACAGCCCGAGGTGCGCCGCCGCGAGGACGGCTCGTGGCTCATCGACGCCACCCTGCCCGTCGCCGAGTTGAAGACCCTCCTCGGCCTCAAGGTCCGCCTGCCGCGCGAAGGCGAGGCGGATTACAAGACCCTCGGCGGCTTCGTGATGACCTATTTCGGGCGCATCCCCGTGGCGGGCGACTGGTTCGTCTGGGCCGGCTGGCGCTTCGAAGTGGTCGATATGGACCGCCACCGCATCGACAAGTTGCTGGTGAGCCGCACCCCGGCCCCCGCCGCGCCGGCCTGAGCCGTCGGCCGGACGGATCCACCACCCCATGGCCCCGTTCCTCCCACTTGCCCTCGGCATCCTCGTCGCCGCCGGCTGGCTTGTTCTCGCCGGCGTGCTGATGCGTGGTAACCGCCGCCTGCGCCGGCTGGCCGCACTCGGCGCCGCGCCGCCGGCCCGTTGGCCGCGGGTCTCCATCGTCTTCGCCGCGCGCAACGAGGGTCATGCCGTGGGCGCAGCCGTCACCACCATGCTCGCGCTCGATTATCCCGACTGGGAGCTCATCGCCGTCAATGACCGCTCCGATGACAGCACCGGGGCCGTGCTCGATGCCCTCGCCGGCTGCGAACCGCGTCTGTCGGTCGTCCATGTCGGCACCCTGCCGCCGGGTTGGCTGGGGAAGACCCATGCGCTGCACCTCGGCGCGGCCCGGGCATCGGGTGACTTCATCCTGTTTACCGACGCCGACGTCCACTTCCGGCCCGATGCGCTGCGCCGCGCCGTCGCCCATGCCGAGGCCACGGGGCTCGCCCTGTTGACCGCCGTGCCGGCACTCCACGGGCCGGGCCACGCCCTGGGGGTGTGCGTCAACGCCTTCAGCCTCGCGTTCACCGCCTGGCTGCGGCCGTGGCGCATCCCGGACCTGCACTGTGATGCGCATGGCAGCGTCGGCGCCTTCGGGCTGGTGCGCACCGCCACCTATCGCGCCCTTGGCGGTCATGCGCCGCTACGGCTGCGCCCCGACGACGACATCAAACTCGGCCTGCTTTTCAAACAACACGGCGCCCGCTGCGAACTGCTCCACGGCAGCGGCGCTCTCACCGTGGCATGGTATGGGAGCGTGGGCGCCATGGTCCGCGGGCTGGAGAAAAATGGTTACGCTGCCACCGACTACCGTCCGTGGCTCGTGGGGCTCGGGGCCGCGGGGCAAGCGCTTTTCTTCCTCTGGCCCATCGCCGCGCTCGGCCTGACGCACGGGGCGACCTGGGGGCTGCACGCCGGTGCCGTGGCGGTGATGCTGGGGCTCGGCTGTGATCAAACCCGTTTCACCGGCGGTCGCTGGTGGCATGGGCTTTTCCTGCCGCTCGGCGCCGCGGTTTTCGGCTATGCGGTGGTCCGCTCCATGGTCGTCACCCTCCGGCGCGGCGGCATTGTCTGGCGCGGCACCTTCTACCCGTTGCGCGAACTACGGGCCAACCGCCTGTGACGGCCACGCCGGGGCGTGCCGCCCTGCCGGATTTCAATGGGCTGCGCTCAGTTGCCGGCGGCGCCAACCACCTTCAGCACATCCTCAGCCTGCTGCTTCGTCGAAGCGCTGTAGTCGGCCCAGACGATCTTGCCGCCTTTGATCAGATAGGCCTGGCGCTTGGCAAAGCCCAGCGTCGTCGGCACGCCGAAAGCCGCGACCACTTTCTTGTCGTGGTCGGCGATGAGCGTGAACGGCAGGTTATATTTCTCCTTGAAGGCCTTCTGGGTCTCGGGCTGGTCGGTGCTCACGCCGATGACGGCCACGCCCTTGGCCGAAAGATCTTCAAACGCATCGCGCAACGAGCAGCCCTGGGCGGTGCAGCTGGGGGTATCGGCCTTGGGGTAGAAATAAACCAGCGTGTAGGGCTGCTGGGCGTAGACATCAGCCAGGGCGAGCGTGGTCCCGGTTTCGGTGACGCCGGAGACGGCGGGCGCGGCGGCGCCCACGGCGAGTGGTTCGGCAGAGGAAAAGAGCGACATGGTAAGAAAAATAGCGAAGGCGAGGACGGGGCGGAGTTTCATACGCTTCCATCCATACCCACCAGGCCGCCTTTCGCAAGCGGGCCGGCCAAACGCACCTGAACCAATGGAAGCGGCCGGCACCCCCGGGTTGCCCGGACCTGGCAAACGCTTCCGCGGCCTGCAATTCCCGCTGATGTGGCCGGCGGGAACTACCGCGCCGGCGTCAGCACCCGCGCCGCGGCCTGTGCCTTCAGGCAGAGCTCGGCGGCCTTGAAGGCGTGCGCCTGGGTCATCGCCCTTTCGGTACGGTTCAGGCAGTCGAGGATGAGCTCGCCGAAGAAGCGGAAGCCGACCCGGCCGGCGACGTTCATGAGCTGTTCGCCGCGATCATCGACCAAAACCAGGTTGTCGCCCGCGTCGCCGCGGCCGACGTCCACGTATTTGCGCAGCTCGATGTAGCCCTTCGTGCCGAGGATCACGGTGCGGCCGTCGCCCCACGTGCGCAGGCCGTCGGGCGTGAACCAGTCCACGCGGATGTAGTTCGAGGTCCCGTTGTCGCCGATGAGCGAAGCCTCGCCAAAATCCTCCAGCCCGGGGGTGTCGGGATTGGCAAAGTTGCCCACGGCGGCATGGGCGACGGTCGCGTCAGTCGCACCGCTGTAGAAAAGAAACTGCTCGAACTGGTGGCTGCCGATGTCGCAAAGAATGCCGCCGTAGCGGGCCTTGTCAAAAAACCACGCCGGGCGCGAGGGCTTGTTCAGCCGGTGCGGCCCGAGCCCGAGCACCTGGATCACCCGCCCGATGGCGCCGCCGTGCACGAGGTCGCCGGCGTGCATGGCGCACTCCACATGCAGCCGCTCGCTGTAATACACCATGTATTTGCGGCCGGTGGCGGCCACGGTGCGCTGCGCTTCGGCCAGCTGGGCGAGCGTGGTGAAGGGAGTCTTGTCGGTGAAATAGTCCTTGCCCGCCCGCATCACCCGGACGCCGATCGGACCGCGGTCACAAGGCACCGCCGCGGCCGCGACAAGATGCACCGCCGGGTCGGCCAGGATTTCGTCGAAGCTGCGCGCCACCTGCACCTGCGGGTAGGCCTTGCGAAAGGCCGCCACCTTCGCGGGGTCGGCATCGTAAACCCACTGGAGCGTCGCGCCGGCTTCGATCAGCCCGTTGCACTGGCCATGGATGTGCCCATGTTCCAAATAGGCCGCGGCAAACCCAAACTCACCCGGTTTCACCACCGGGTTTGGCTTGCCCTGCGGCGCGTAGTTCATGCCATCGGATATTTGCGCCATGCAGCCAGCAGGCTCCCGCCGCCGGGGTGAGTCAAATTTTAAGGCGCCCGGGAAGCTGCCACGCAATCCGTCACACCGGCCTTCCCCGCGGCCAAACCGTCATTTTCACTTATGAAGTGAAATGTGGATTTATGTGTCCTGGCCCAAACCAACGCCAATGGCATCGACGCACCGCGGTTTTTCGCTCCATCCTCCGTTTCCATGACGACCACCTCTCCTCTCGGCTTTGGCATCATCGGCACCGGCATGATCGCCGGTTACCACGCGCAGGCGATCAGCCGCACGGCGGGGGCCCGGCTGGTCGGCGTCGCCGACTGTGTCGCGACGTCCGCCCGGTCTTTTGCCGAAAAACACGGGGTGAAATTTGCGACCGCCGAAGTCGCCACCCTCGTCGCCCGGTCAGACATCCAGGTGATCTGCATCACGACCCCGAGCGGCGCACATCTCGAACCCGCGCTCGCCGCCATCGCAGCCGGCAAGCATGTAATCATCGAAAAACCCCTCGAGATCACGACGGCCCGCGCCGACCGCATCATCGAGGCGGCGGCAAAGGCCGGGGTGCTGCTGGCTCCGATCTTCCAATCCCGTTTTGGCGCGGGGGCGCAGAGGGTGAAAGCGGCCGTTGCCGCCGGCCGCCTCGGGCGTCTCGTGCTCGCCAGCGCCTACGTCAAGTGGCACCGCGACGCATCCTATTACACCGGTTGGAAAGGCACCCTGGCAATCGATGGGGGCGGGGCGGTGATCAACCAATCCGTGCACGGCCTCGATCTGCTGCAGTGGTTCGCCGGGCTGCCGGAGGAAGTTTTCGCCTGCAAGACCCGCCGGGTGCACACCGGCATCGAAGCGGAGGACACCGCATGCGCCGTGTTCCGCTACCCCGGTGGCGCGCTGGGCGGGTTCGAGGCCACCACTGCGGCATGGCCCGGCTGGGCGCGCCGCATCGAGTTGTGCGGCGAGCACGGCTCGATTGTGCTCGAGGACGACCATATCGCCCGCTGGGATTTCCGCACGGCCCATCCGGAAGACGCAGCGATCCGCACCGCCGCCAACGACAGCGCCCTTGGGGCCGGGGCCGGGGCGGCAAACACCATTTCGAGCGAGGGGCACCTCCGCCAGATCGGCGATCTGGTCACCACCATCCGCACCGGCCGCCCGCTGGCCGTCGACGGCCGCGAGGCACGCAAAGCCGTCGCCCTCGTCAACGCCATCTATGCCTCCGCTGAGCGCGGCGTCCCGGTGAAACTGTAAGCCTGCCGCGCGTCCGCCAAGCCCGCGTTTTGACGTTGATTCGACCACCCGGCTGGCGCGTATTGGGGGAAAATTGAACAGGCCCGTGCTCATCGACTGTCACAATCACCTCGGCGTTGACCTGTTCTTCTACCTGAACGGCTACCACCCCTACGCGCAGGATCTGCCCGCGCTAGTGACCGAGGGCCGGCGCTGCGGCATCGACCGCTGGGTGGTGTTTCCGATGGTGACCAACCTCACCTTCGACGTGCCGGCGATGCGCGCCGCGAAATTCACCTACGGCGGCCTCGAGACCGTGCCCTACGTGTTCGAGAACGAGCGCATGTTCCGCGAGCTCTACGAACTCTACCCTGATCTCGGCCGGCTCACCCTGCCCTTCGCCATCCTCGACCCGATGCGCGAACCTGCCGCCCAGCTGAAGAAACTGCGCGAGTTCCGCCCCCGGTTCCCGTTTTACGGTCTCAAGATCCAGGCAACCATCATCCAGTCCGATGTCACCGCGCTCCTGACCACCGGTCGCGGCTTTCTCGACTTCGCCGCGGAGTTCAACCTGCCCTTCCTCATCCACTCGAGCGTAAAGCCTGACGATGTCTGGTCGCAGGCGCGGGACATTCTCCGGGTCGCCGAAGCCACGCCCGGCGTCCGCTTCTGCCTCGCGCATTCCTGCCGTTTCGACCGCGAATGCCTCGACCGCGTGGCGCAACTGCCCAACACGTGGTTCGACTGCTCCGCCCACCGCATCCATTGCGAATGCGTGAACCTCGGGCTGCCCGCCGTCGCACCGCAGCCGCACCGCTTCGCCGCCGACTATCGCAACCCCACCACAGTGCTGCGCGACCTCGCTGAGGCCTATCCGACGAAACTCATCTGGGGTTCCGACACGCCATTCCAAAGCTACGTGGACAAGGACTATTCATTGCGCAGCACCTATGCCGAGGAAACCGCCTGTCTCCACGCACTGCCCACCCGACTCAAGCAGGCCGTCGCCCACGGCAACCTCCTCGCCCTCCTTCAGCTCAAAGATGCCAACCTTCTCCCTCAAGGGTAACTCCGCCCTCGTCACCGGCTTCCCCAAGGGCATCGGCCTCGGCCTTGCCCACGGCCTCCATGCCGCCGGCGCGACCACCTTTCTTCTGTCGTCCGCCGCCAGCTCCTTCACCGGCCAGATTCCCGGGGTGGATGGCGGATTGACCGTCGGGCAGATCGGGCGGAGGTAAGACGGCATGGCCACGACCGCCACCCTCGCCACCCCCGCCGTGCTTGTGGACCGCGCGCGGCTTGAGGCCAACATCGCGGACATGCAGCGCGTCTGCGATGCCCATGGCGTCGAGCTCCGCCCGCACATCAAGACGCACAAGATGGTCGAGGTCGCCCGCCGGCAGCTCGCCGCCGGCGCCCGCGGGCTCACCTGCGCCAAGCTCGGCGAGGCCGAGGCCATGCTGCCCTCCGGCGTGCGCAGCCTGTTCGTCGCCCATTCCCTCGCGGATCCAGGCCAGGCTCCGCGCGTCGCCGCACTCGCGGACCGGCTCGACGATTTCCGCGTCGCCGTCACGAGCGAGGCGCACGCCATCGTCCTCGCCACGGTCGCCGCGGCCGCCGGCCGCAAACTCGCGGTGATGATGGCCGTGGACACCGGCCTCGGCCGCGAGGGCGTGCGCGAGCTGGCCGCGGCGCAGCGTCTCGCCGTGTGGCTGGGCCGCAGCCGCCACCTCGCGCTCCGCGGTTTCTACACGCACGAAGGCAATTTTTACGGCCTGCCGCGCGAACAGCAGCTCACGCACGTCAGTGAGCTCCTCGACCGGCTCTGCGCCGTGCGCGACGCCATCGATCGCACCCTGCCCGTGTGGCCCGGCTGCAGTGTCTCCGCGAAGCTCATCGCCGCCGCCAGCGCCGGCCGCGTGCAGGCGGTGCGCCCTGGCGCCTACATGTTTGGCGACCTCTCCCTCTCCGAGGTGACCGGCGTCATGCCGTCCGCAACGGTGGCGGTGCACGTGCTCGCAACCGTGGTGGACAAACCCGAGCCGGGCCTCGCCCTGATCGATGCCGGCTCGAAGACCTTTTCCTCCGACCGCACGGCCGACAATATCCATGCCCGCGCCGCCGACGGCCGCGATCTCGCCGTCGTGCGCGTCAACGAGGAGCATGGCTACGTGCGCGGTGCGGCGGTGGAGGCCCTGCGCGTGGGCGAACGCCTTGCCTTCACCCCGGCGCACATCTGCCCGGTCATCAACCTCACCGACGAGGTCACCGTGACCGGGGGCGGACAAATCGTGGACACGTGGCGCGTCGAGGCCCGCGGCAAAAACCGCTGAACCACAACGGCGCCGGTGCTCCCAATCCTCCCAACCAACCACGGCTTTCACGGATTAATAATGGATTCCCGGACCAATCTGCTTCAAATCGCATTCCAAGTGCTCATTCGTGCTCACACGGCATCTGAAAAACGTGCTCGAAGCCAATAGGGGAAAATGAGGCGCAGAACGTCTTAAATAGCATGGGCCGCCAAATCTTTTTTCTCTCGCCGGGTTGCCTGACGGAGCTGACGCGGGCCGACCGGTTCCTCGACGAGATGAACCGGGTGATGCCGTGGACGGAACTGGTGACCGAGGCGATCTTCGCCCGGGGGTGGTATCTCTTCCAAGCCCGCCCGGCAAAAACCGCACGTTTTTCAGGGACTCCTTAACAATGCCTGGTCCGACCCTAATCCGTGCCCTCCGTGAAATCCGTGAATAAAAATACTTCCGCACCGTTACGCCTCGCGATGCTCGGGATGATTCCGGGCAACGGCCATCCGTTCTCCTGGTCAGGCATCATCAATAGTTACGCCCCAGCCGCGCTTGCCCAGTGCCCTTACGCGGGGATCACCAAATACCTCGGCGCGCACCCGCCGGAAACCGTGGGTATTCCCGGCGCCCGCGTCACCCACCTCTGGACCGATGATCCCTCCGAAGCACCGCTGGTCGCTGCGACCGCGCTCATTCCCCATGTCGTCCAAAAACCGGAGGATGTCATCGGTCACGTCGACGCGGTGCTGATTGCCACCGACGACGGCTTCGACCATGTGCGCCGCGCACGACCCTTCGTCGAGGCCGGTCTGCCCGTGTTTGTGGACAAACCCCTTGCGACCAGTCTCGACGATCTCCGCACCTTCATTGCATGGGGCAAGGCTGGTGCGGCCCTTCTCTCCTCCAGCGGCATGCGCTACGCGCCCGAACTCGACCCTTACCTCGACGGTCATTCCGATCTCGGCCCGCTGCGCTGGGTGTCCAGCGTCACCGCGAAGACTTGGGAGCGCTACGGCATCCACGCCCTCGAGCCTGTTTTCCGCCTCACCGGCCCGGGCTTCACCTCCGTCCGGCTCGAAACCGCTCCCGGCTTCGAGCTCGCGCATCTCATCCACCGCTCCGGCACGCAGGTCACGCTCCCGGTCATTTACGACGGCGTCGCCGCCTTCGGCACGCTCCATCTCTGCGGGCAAAACGGCCAGGCCACGATCCGCTGCACCGACACCTATACCACCTTCCGCCGCCAGCTGGTCGCCTTCGTGGACTTCCTGCGCGCCGGAAAATCCGCCTACCCGTTCAGCGATACGGTCGAACTCATGGCCATTATCATTGCCGGGCTCCGCAGCCGCGCCGAGGGTTGCCGTCGCGTTGAGGTTGCTGAAATACTCACCCAACTCCCCTTATGAAACTACGTCCCAGCCGCATCCTTCGCCTGCTTCGCGAATCCCGCTTCGTGTCCACCATGAAGCTCAACCTCACCGATCCCCGGGTGACCGAGATGGCCGGAATCGCCGGCTACGACGCCCTGTGGCTCTGCAACGAGCATGTGCCGACGGACTGGACGACGCTCGAGCACGCGATCCGGGCCGCCCGGCTTTACGACATGGACACCCTCGTCCGCGTTGCCAAGGGCAGCTACAGCGACTATGTGCGGCCCCTCGAAGCCGGTGCCACCGGCATCATCGTGCCCCACGTTGAGAGCGCGGAGGAAGCGCAAAGGATCATCTCGTGGACCCGCTTTCACCCCCTCGGCAAGCGGGCCCTCGACGGTGGCAACACCGACGGCGCCTACTGCACCGCGCCCGTCGAGGAATACCTGCATCACAGTAACACGGAAAAACTGATCGTGCTCCAGATCGAGTCACCCGAGGGGCTGGCCCAGGTCGAGGCCATCGCCGCCGTGCCGGGTTTCGACGGCTTTCTCTTCGGTCCGGGCGACTTTAGCCATCGCATCGGCCAGGCCGGAAAACTCACGCTCCCCGAGGTCACCACCGCCCGCGTACGGGTTGCCAACGCCGCGAAAAAACACGGCAAGTTTGCGATGACCGCCGGGCTGTATGTGCCGTTCGCGCAGCTCGTCACAGAAGGTCACACCGTCTTCAATCTCGGTTCCGACGTGGGCGGCCTGAATACGTGGTTCACGCAGCGGATGGAACTCCTGCAGGACCACATCAAGGCCCTGCCCCCCGGTGCCGCCGGCAAGAACCAGTCCCCTTATGCCTGAGGCCAAACGGCTCCGCCGCGCGACCCGTTCATCCGCCGCGGAGCCGGACGCCTGAAGACCACCCCGCCGCGCGCAACGATTATCACCATGATCATCATCAAGGAAGGCGGTCACCGGCTGTTTGAAACCGACCCCGAAACCGCGCGCTACGTGGGCGAAATGCTCGGTGAGCTGCGGCGGCGCGGGCTCGATGCCGTGCGTGATCTCAGCCGGAAATTCGACGGCTGGGATCCCCCGGATTTCGAGCTGACCGCTCCGCAAATCGCCGCGGCGATCGCCCAATGCCCGGATCAACTCGTGCGCGACACGGAGTTCTGTCAGGACAATGTCCGCCGTTTTGCCGAGGCCCAGTTGCAGACCCTCCGCCCGATGGAGATCGAACTGCGCCCGGGCGTGTGGCTGGGGCACCGCCACATTCCGGTGCAACGGGTCGGCAGCTACGTTCCCGGGGGGCGCTACCCCATGTTCGGGTCGGCCCAGATGAGCATCATCCCCGCTAAAGTGGCGGGCGTGGCAACTGTCGTCGCCTGCACCCCCCCGGTGAAGGAGGGCGGGTATTACCCGGCGACGATCAACGCCATGAAACGCGCCGGAGCCGACCGGATTTTTGTGCTCGGTGGGGTGCCCGCGATGGCGCTGATGGCTTTCGGCCTGGGCGGCGTCGATCCCGTGGACATCCTGTGCGGTGCGGGCAACAAGTTCGTCGCGGAAGCCAAGCGCCAGCTTTTCGGATCCTGCGGCATCGACCTGCTCGCCGGACCGACCGAGATCGCTATCATTGCCGACGACGGGGCTGATCCGGCGCTCGTCGCCTGCGACCTGCTCGGTCAGGCCGAGCACGACCCGAACAGCGGCCAGCTCTGCGTATGCCTGGGCGAGCCCTTTGCGCACGCCGTGCTGCAGGAAGTCAACCGGCAGCTCGCCATCCTCCCGACCCGCGACATCGCGCAACAATCCTGGGAGCGTAACGGCAAACTCTACGTCGCCGCGGATGCCGACGAGGCCATCCGCCTGTCCGACGACTACGCGCCCGAACACCTCGAGCTGCATGTCCGCAACCTGGATTATTTTTTCGAAAGGCTGCAGAACTACGGTTCGCTCTTCATCGGCGAAGAGACGACCGTTGCCTATGGCGACAAGAGCATCGGCACCAACCACATCCTGCCGACGAGCCGCGCCGCACGTTACACCGGCGGCGTCTGGGTGGGCAAGTTCCTCAAGACTGTGACCTACCAACGCATGACTCCCGCCGCCAGCCGGGAAGTCGGCGCTGTGACGGCCCGGCAGTGCGATGTCGAACGCATGCAGGCCCATGCCATCACGGCGCGGGTGCGCGTGGCGCGGTATTCCTCCTGACGCGCCATCGTCATTTTTCCGCTCAAACCTTCTTCCCCATGCCTGAGCACTCCTCGTTTTCCCTCCACGGCAAAATGGTCGTCCAATGCGGCGGCACCGGTCTCCTCGGCCGCGCCCTCGTCGCTGCGCTCGGCGCCGCCGGGGCCACGCTCGTGGTCGCCTCACGCGACCAGGCCAAAATCGAGACCGCCCTCGCCCCCGGTCGCGCGGCCGGGCAGTTGCTGCACGCCGAGTCCGTGGACATCACCGACGAAGCCTCGGTGGCCGGCCTGCGTGACCGCATCATCGCCGCCCACGGACGCATCGACGGGATGGTGTTCAACGCGGTCAGCCGGCCGATGCGCAACGAGCAAGCCCCCCTCGCAGCGTGGCAGGAATCGATGGCCGTCAATGCCACCGGTTTTTTCCTCACCCTGCGCACCTTTGCGGACGCGATGGCGGTCCAACCCGCCGGCGGCAGCATCGTCAACATCGCTTCCATGCAGGGCATGATCGGCTGCAACCCCTGGCTCTACGAAGGCACCGCGATGGGCACCGTGCCGGACTATTTTTTCCACAAGGGCGGCATGATCAATCTCACGCGCCACTACGCGTCGGTTTACGGCCAGCGCAAAGTGCGCGTCAACGTCGTCTCCCCCGGTGGCATCTACAATCCCGAGAAGCCCCAGGCGGACGCTTTTCTCGAGCGCTACGGCAAGATGACCATGCTCGGCCGCATGGCCGACGCCCCGGAAATTGGCGGCGCGGTTGCCTTCCTGTTGAGTGATGCCGCCAACTATATCACCGGTGTCAACCTGCCGGTGGATGGCGGTTACACGGCCAAGTGAGCCCGGAGCGATTGCTTCCCAGGAGATTTCAATCATGACGCCTCGCCAAAGACTGCTCACCGCCTACACCGGGGGCCGGCCGGATTCTGTCCCGGCCCTCGCCGACCTGTCTTACTGGCACGCCGGCAACGGCGGCGGCAAGTTCATCCCGGGCAAGACGGATGGGGCCAACCGCGACAAGGTGGCAACCCTGCTCACCCTGCACCGGCGCACGGGTGCGGCGATTCACGTCAACCTGGGCTCATTTTACAACGAGGTGCACCACCCGTCGGTGCGGGCCGCCTCCGGCATCCGCGGCGAACACTATTTTCACCGGCTGGAAACTCCGCTTGGCACCGTCGAGGAGATCCGCGAGTGGTCGCCGGTCACCTTCAGCTGGCCCATCACCCACCACATGATTCAGGACGTGGAGGACCTGAAGGTGGTCCGTCATGTCTTCGAACACCTCACCTACACGGCGAATTGGGATCTGCTGCGCGAGGTGGACGCGCAGGTCGGCGAACTGGGCCTGCCCTTGGTGCAGGTGCCCTACTCCGGCATGGGCTTTCTGATGAGCCGCTACGCCGGCGTCGAACTCACGGTCATGCTGGCGATCGACGCCCCGGATGAACTGACCGAGACGCTGGCCGTGATCAACGCGGCCCACGCGAAGAGTTGCCGCCTGATGGCGGAGGGGCCCTCACAGGTCATGATTCACTCCGACAATCTTTCCGCCGACGTGCAAAGCCCCCCTTGGGTGCTGCGCCACAGCGGCGAACACTACGCGCGGATGGCGGCCATCGCGCACGAATACGGCAAGCCCATCGTCACCCACATTGACGGCCGGCTGCGCGGTTTGCTCCGCACCACCCGTGACTTGGGTTTCGATGGTGCGGACGCGGTGACCCCGGCCCCTTGGGGTGACCTGACTCCCGCGGAGTGCCGGGCCGAGGCCGGCCCCCGCTACGTACTCTCCGGCGGCGTCCCGCCCGGCAGTTTTCATCCGGACGTTCCGCTGGCGGTTTTCGACGCGCAGGTGGAGGCCTGGCTGGCGCTCCGTCACCAGAGTCCAGCCCTGATCATTGCGCCCGGTGACCAACTACCTCCGGACGGTGATCTTGACCGGGTCACCCGCATGGTGGCAGCCGCGGCCCGGGCCACTTACTGAAACCGCGGCACGGCGAACCCTGCTTTACCTCATTACCTTATGAATCCCGGCCTCAACCTGCAGGGTAAAATCATCTGGGTCACCGGCGGCGCCGGTTACCTTGGTTCCGTCATCACGCGCGAACTCGATGCGCAAGGCGCCCAGGTTATCTGCATCGATCTGGCGGGCCGCGCCGAGGCACTCGTGCGCGAGCACGCCCTCACCCGCACGGTCCCGCTCTCGCTGGATGTGAACGATGCCGCGGCCCTGCCCGCCGTGCTTGATGCCACGATCGCCGCGCACGGCCTGCCCGATGGCGTCGCGCACCTCGCGTTCGCCTCCTCCAGCGGCCACCGCTTGGAAACGCTCCCGGCCGCCGAATTTCAAAAGACATTTGATCTCGCGCTCACGCCGACCTTCGTCCTCTGCCGCGCCCTGGCCGAAAAAATGAAACCGCGGGGCTCAGGCAGTATTGTGCTGTTCTCCAGCATGTATGGCGTCGTCGCCCCGGATCCGCGTATCTACCACGCGCCCCTGACGCCCAACCCGATCGACTACGGCGCGAGCAAGGCCGCCCTGCTGCAACTCGCCCGCTATCTGGCGGTGCATTACGGTCCGAGCGGCCTTCGCTTCAACTGCATCACGCCCGGACCATTCCCCAACCCCGGCGTGCAGCAGGCCCACCCGAAATTCATCGATGCGCTCGCCCAAAAGACCGCGCTCCGCCGTATCGGCCGCAACACCGAGATCGTCGGACCCGTTCTTTTCCTGCTCTCCGACAGCGCTTCATTCGTCACCGGCCACAGCCTGGTGGTCGACGGCGGCTGGACTGCTTGGTGACGCTTCCCCGACGACCCTCACCACCGGGCGCAGCCAGCTTTGCCATGAGGCCGGATAACGCCGGCGCGCAGTCCTGCCTCATCAGGGCAACGGTCATCGTCCCGGGAAAATCAGGCGGGATCGATGCCGGGCCGGATCGCCAGCTCGATGCTCACGATCGTGACGGGCTGGTCGCCGCCGTTCTCGATCGTGACTTCATTCCACCCGTCGCGCACCAGATCGACCGGGAAACGGAAATTGCAGCCCTTGTGCTCCGGCGTGAGGTGGGTGAGCGGCCCGCAGGGAAACAGCAATTGATCCGTCAGCGTGTATTCCAGGCGCGGCCAGCAACCGTTGCAAGCCACCGGCAGGACCGCAGCCCGGTCGCCCGCCTTGAGCACAACCTGGACCACGAGTTCCAGCCCGCGATCCGTGGGCTCGGCGCACATCGGCAGGCGGAAGGACCGGTTCCACCATTTCTCCAGGGTCACCGGCAACTGCGGCGTAATCTCAAAGGGCGGCAGCACCAGGCCGTGACCGCTCAGGGAAAACGTGTAGTGCTTGGGCTGACCGCGCAGCCAATCGAGCCGGTGAATGTCGCGCAGCGCGGTGTAATCGGAGATCAGTCCGGGAATCCGCCCGGGATCGGTGCAATAAAAATTAAACCACTCGATGCCATCGGCCCCGAGGACGAGTTTGCCGGCCGCATTCGCCCGCAGCATCTCGTGACTGGAGGAGATGAAACGAATGCCCTGGGTGTGGTTGATGGCCGGCGCGTGCGTGGGCAGCGGGTTGGCCCCGTCCTCGATCACCCCGTAAATGGTCACACGGTCGCCGAGTTTTTGCCGCAGGGTGTCATGCGGCATCTCCCACGCGGTGCACCAGAACCCGGAGGGCGCCACAAAATCGATCACGCCTTCCCGACAAAGCGTGACCACATCGAGCCCGATGCTTTTCAGGGTTTCCAACTGGCCCGGAATGCGCAGGCCCAGCGGGTAGGGCCGGCCGGTCTGTTGCGCGCGGCGCGCGGTCAGCGCGCGCACCTGGCGGATCCAATCGCTCATCATGTCGATGGTTTCCCGGGTCGCATTGGGTTCACAGCAAAGCGGCTGGCGCCACCAGTCCAGTTCCAGGCCCTCGTAATCGTAATCCTCCACCACCTCCTTGATCTGGGTGAACATCAGCTCCCGGACCTCCGCTTTTTCATAGTTCAGGCCCGTGCGATAGCCCGGCTCGAACATCGTCGGGGCATAACCGCTGTGCTGCAGCCGCATCTCCGGCTGCTTGAGCAGCGGCACGTTGAAGAAACTGCCGTTGATGTTTTTGTGCCCGTGATAATCGTTCATCCGGATGCTGACCCATGGGGAGACACCCCGGCGGCGGCAGGCCTTGGCCGCCTCGGCCAGCCAGTCCACCCCGGCATCCAGCAGATCTTGATAGAGATTCATGAAGGCCATGATCCGGTCGATGAACCGCTCCACGTCCTCCGCCTCGGTGGCGCCCTGACAAATCGCATGGCCGCGGAAATACTCCCGGTCGCCCCGCACATAGCCATCGAGGATGGTCGGGATGACTTTGCTCGGATACCAGGCACGCGAGGCGTTGGCGTTTATAATAAAGGTGTCGATGCCATTGTCCGCCAACCGATCCACGTAGTTGTGGATCGCCGTGGACTTGAACGGCCCGCCCACCGGCGTGGTCGCCGGGTCAAGAATCCCGCTGCGGGCATTGACGACCTGCTGCAGGGAGAAGTCCTCGGGTTGCCATTTTTCCGGGTTGTAGAAAAAGACGCAGGTGTCGCCGTTGAAGAGATTGCGGTGGCGCTTGGCGAGGGGCTTGGGCGTCGGGGCGGGGTCGCGGGTCATATGGAGTTGAAGACCCCCACCTTCGGCCAAAGCCGCCGGCGGGCCACGCTAAAATGACAAATCGGCTGCCCCGCTGCGGACGTCGCAGGCCGCCGGAGTTGAGCAAACTTTAAGAGCGCCAGGGCGCAAGGAACGGGGAAAACATCGCTCACTGCCGACCCTTTATCCCTTTCCCCTTATCCCAAGCCCCTCCCCACCGTCCTCGTCATCGGCGGCGGCGGCAAACGCCACCGGCGCACCTTCTTCGCCACTTTCAACATGATTGCCGCGGTGGGCGCCACCCGGCACCCCGCCCGCAAATTGCAGCGCGTCCGAAGACTGGGCATAACCGATGTCCTCGATCAAGTCGCGCGTCACGACGGTGATGGCCTGGGGTATGCTCAACAACGGCTGGTTGGTCTTGAAGCCCGTGGCGGCGTTCGTTGTCACGTAGCCCTTGTCCTGTGTCGTCGTCACCTCGAAGTGTGACAGCTGAACCACGTTATCGTCACTCTGCTTTGCCTCCACGGCCGATGGACCGGGATCTTCTGTCTTTGGGGCTTCTTGGGCTGAAATTGGCGCATACGCCAAGATGAGACAAAGGACGCCGAAGCACTGAACCGCTGCGCGCCCTTGATGGCTAACGTTGTTTTTCATGGTGTGGGGTGGCCCAGAGGTGAGGGAACTTGTGGATTGGTTCTGACAACGCACAGGGCCGCATACCATTTGAGCTCGGTCAAGAACACAATGTATACTATTAAAGCTTTGACTGTATTCTTAATGATTAGGCTTGGTGTACTAAAAGATGAAGCGGCATAACCCCCAATTGATTGATTCCACGGGTATGCGCCCTGCACGCCGGGGAATGCGTGGATCAATTCCGCCAGCCAACTTTGCTGTATGGGCCTGACTACTCCGACTTGCGCAGTTGGAATGCGCCGCAAAACCCGCCGCCCATTGGCGAGCACTTGGAAAACCGGCACGCAAGCTTGCTTGCTTTAAAATTCAGACGGTATACATTGCTGAAAAAGTCATGAAGAAGCCCGTTCACTCCAATGTCGCGTATAATTACATTCGTAAGGCCATCCTGAGTGGGGAATATTCTCCTGGCCAACCACTTCTGGAAGCTGATCTCGCCAAAAAAACCGATGTAAGCCGCACACCCGTGCGGGAGGCCCTGCGTCAACTCGAGTCTGAAGGTTTGATCACCATGCGGGCGAACATCGGCGCAACGGTCAAATCGATGACGATGAAGGAATATCGGGAAATGAGCGAAGTGCGGCAGGCCCTTGAAAGCAGCGCTGCCGGGTTCGCCGCCTCGCAACGCACCGAAGCCGATCTCGAGTCCATCTCGGCCGCCTTCCATAAAATGGAGACGGCGGTGCAGGCGATCGCAAAACAGGACACCGAGCCCTATACCTTGCTGAAGGAGGTAACGAGCGAGGACATCCGTTTTCACCTGGCCATTCTGAACGCCGCCGGAAATGACCTGATGAAAAAGGAAATCCTGCGCCTGCACCTCATCAAGCGGGTGGTCTCATGCCTCCATCCCGACATGGCCAGGATCCAGCCTTCGACCAGTGAGAAGGCCAAGCGTGATGCGCGCCGGGCCGAAAGTCTGGCCAGCCATCGCAAAATTTACGAAGCCATCCGCAAGGGCGACGCCACGGCCGCCAAGAGCGCGATGGAGCAGCACATCCAGGAGGTAATCGATCTCAGTCTGCTGGCCATGGCCCGATTGAAGGATGCCACGCCGGTCAGTGAGCCTAGCGAAGAGGAACTCGAATACATGTCCTGAGGCGGTGCACCCGCTGGATGCCGGAATGTAGGGCGGGGATTCCGATCCCCGCCATCGTAGCCACGAGCGTGAGCGAGTGGTGTTTGTCCACTCGCTCACGCTCGTGTCTGCAATTTCCGCAAAGGCGGGGATCGGAATCCCCGCCCTAATTCGCAAACGCAGGCCAACAGTCATTCTGCGCAACCCCGGTTCGCTCCCTATCGCTCCCGGCCATTGGTCCCGGCCGATTGCAACTGTCGCGCGAACATCAGCGCCCGGGCCTCGCTCTGATTTTGGGCTGCTTCCAGCCGTTCGCGCGCCAGCCCGTGCGCCGGCTGATCGGGCCGGGCGTGCACCAGGCCGCCGAGCGCGGCAATGCGCGCATCCTGGGGCAGGGTCGCCAGCCATGCGTCCCGGGTCAGCGCCGCCAAATCCGCCCGGGCCGCCTCCGGCATCTGTTCGTCCAGCGCCGCCGCCAGCTTGGCGGGGCTGCCCTGCGGGCCGGTCAGCCGGTAGAGATTGCGCGGCAGCAGATCGCGGCTGTTGCCGCCGGCGGAAAAATAACTGATGCCCAGCATGTAGCCATCGGCCGGCGAAACAAAGGCGGCGACCTCCGGGCTCATCGGCACGCCGCGAATGCTGGGCGGCCAGCCACTCTGGGCGGAAAAAAGCGCGTTGCCCTCCTGGCTCGCCAGAAAGCGCATGAAGTCGATGGCCTCGGCTTTCAGGGGGCTGCGCTTGTTGAGATAAAACCCAAACGAGGTCATGTCATTGCCGTCGGCAAACGGCCCCAGGATGTAGGGGCCGACCACCGGATCGTCCCTGGTCGGCTGCGGCGCGCGCAACGCATCCACGTCAAATGACGCCTGGTCGTGCAGCGTCCGCGCCGCGCCCGACTGTGCGAAAATGAACAGCGCATCGCCGTGCAGGAACTCGCGCATGGCTTCATCGCGCGAGAGCTGCTGGAACCCCGGTTTCATCTGCGCGCTGAATTCCCCCACCAGCGTGAGCCCGGCCAGCATGGCCGGCCGTTGGAAATCCCATTTCCCCTGGAGGTAGCCGCCTAGCACATGGGGCGCGGAGAGCGAGAGGAGCCCGTCGCGGTCGAGTTCAGGCACCAGGCGCGAAGTCGTGCCCATCAGATACATGCCCATCAGGAGCGTGGCCGTGTCTTTGCTGCCCGCAAAAAGCGCGATTGGCCTTTGCCGCGCCTGGCCGTAGGCGGACAAGCGCTCCGCCACCGCCCGCAATTCAATCAGGGTGGTCGGCACGCGATCCGAGCCGGTCACCTCCCGCAACAGCTGCCGGTTGCTGAACAGCCGGAATGACCCGCGCGCCTGCGTCACGGCGTAATACTGGCCGGGCTCGGGCGAGTTCAGCCGCTGCTCTAGCAGTTCGTCGGAAAATGTTTTCAGCCAGGGCACGCCCTCGAGCGATGTACCGCGGTTGTAGGGATTCGGCTCCTGCAGCTGCGCGGTGATCGGCGCGAAGTAGCGCACGGGAATATCAGACATCCCCTGCAGCCACGCGCCGTATTCGACGATGTCCGCCGAGTTCTCGCCGACGAAATTTGTCCGCAGCCATTGCCGGTAGATCGACGGCGGGATGACCATCTGCTTTACCCGCACGTGGGGATTGAGTTCCTCGTAGCGCTTAATCACGTCGTTGAGTCCGTCGGCCGGACCCACCTCATTTTGCCAGTGTGCGAGGCGGATCGTCACCGCCCGGGCCCTCGGAGGACCGGCGATCTGGAGATGCACCCAGGCCGCCAGCGCCACCCAGAGCGCCAACGCAGCCAAGCCCGCGATCCACGGTTGGATCCTGGGCAGCTTCATGAACCACCCTCCTTTTCCCGGCGCACGAGCTCAAGCATCCGCTGCTGCACGTTGTAGCGGCGGAGGGAAACCGGATACTCCCGCAGAAACCGGTCGAAGTAGGTGCGGGCCTGCTTATATTGGCCCGCGCGCAGCGAGAGTTCCCCAATTTGCAGCACCAGGTCCTCGGGGATGAGGGCGAACAGCCCGCCCGTGCGTTCCGCCGCGATCAAATGCGGCAGCACTTCATCGAGCGGACGATTGTAGAACAATCCCGCCCAGCCGATCTGCATTTGCAAATCGCGCCGCAATGCCGGCTCCGTGATGGCCCCCAGCAAGGCGGCCGCCGCAGCCAGCCGGGCCGCCGGGTCGGCCGGTTCCGGCAGCGCATAGAGTGAAATCAAACCCAGCTTGACGAGGCCGAGCTGGGCCCAATGGCTGGCGGGATGGCGTTGCGCCAGCTCCCGGTATAGTTCACCCGCCCTCGCATAGTTGGCGGGAGTCGAGTGCACCTGGTGCAATCGCGCCCTCAGATAAAGCGCCCGGGCTGAAAGGTCGTCGACCTCTAACGTCAGGTCGGCGAGGACCAGATCCAACTCCCGCAAGCGATCTCCCGTAAGCGGCAGCCGGGTCAGGGCCACAACGACTCCGGCCAGGGCACGCTCGCGCGCATCGATCAATTCCACCTGCCGCAGTTCCGCCTTGGCCTCTGCGGGCTGACTGTCTGCAATCGAGTTCCAAACCGCCTCCAGCCCTGATGCCGCCTTCACCGAGGAAAAAAGGCCTGGAATCCCCCACAACAGGAGGAGGGTGCGGTAGGTGATCGACAAGCGGTTCACGAGCGGAATCAGTAGTTTGAACTGGTAACGTATACTTTTTTATGGATTAAACAGCGGCAATAAAGCCGAATCAAATAAAAATTTTTGCGACATCCAGTAAATCATAAACTATTGCTTTTAATGTATTAACTGTTGTTTACGCCAAGTTGAGCGCCTTGTTTCTGGTTTCTGCTGTCTGGCGGGCTAAATGAATAATTGACAGTTAACGGCACTATAAAATACATTTTGTATACTTAATAATTCCCGCCTGCCTTGCCACATGCAAACCCCAAACTTTCAATTTTGGCCAGCGGCCGTGGCCGTATGGGTGCCGCAGCCCAGACCCTGCGGTTAACTCCCGTCGCGTCCTCCTCAACGAAATCCACACCTCCTTTTCCGCATGAAACCCAGATCCAGCCGCATCCTGAAACTTCTCGCCGACGGCCAATTGCCCACTGTCTTCAAACTCAACCTGGCCGACCCGCGCGCCATCGAGATCGCTGCGCTTGGCGGCGTGGATGCGGTCTGGCTGTGCAATGAGCATGTGCCCAACGACTGGCTCAACCTCGAGCATCAGATCCGCGCCGCGCGCATCCATGATGTCGACACCCTCGTGCGGGTCGGACGCGGCAGCTACAGCGATTACATTCGTCCCTTCGAGGCCGATGCGACGGGCATCATTGTGCCCCACGTCGCCGATGCGGCCGAGGCCCGCCAGATTGTGGAGTGGGTGCGGTTTCATCCCGTGGGCAAGCGGGCGCTCGACGGAGGCAACCTCGACGGCCAGTTCTGCCTGCTCCCGTTTGACGAATATCTGGTGCATTCCAACCGCGAGCGCCTCGTGATCCTGCAGATTGAGTCGCCCGAGGCCTTGGAGCAGGTGGAGGCGATTGCCGCCGTGCCTGGTTTCAACGGCATTCTCTTCGGGGCCGGCGACTTCAGCCATCGGATCGGCAAGGCCGGGCAAATCGATGATCCCGTGGTCGCCGCCGCCCGCAAGCGCGTGGGCGCCGCCTGCCGGCGGCATGGCAAATTCGCCATGAGCGCACGGCTGGCGGAACCGCTCAGCGACCTGGTCGCCGAGGGCTATCGCGTGATGGGCGTCGGCGCCGATGTGCTGGGGCTCACCGCTTACGTCCACCAGCGGCTGCAGGTGGTCCAGGGTCATATCGATGGCCTGCCGGCTGCGCTTAAACCGTCCGCGCGTTCAGTCTACGCCTAGGATTGAGCTGGTTCTCGCGCTTGGCATGCTGCAATCCGTTCCCCTCCCCACCCATGAAGATCCCAATCAAGGCGGCCAAAAAAATCGAGGGTCCCCTGGTGCCCATCATGCCGGCATTCGATGCCGACGAAAAACTCGACCTTGATTCCACCTGCCGGTGGGTGGAGTGGCAGATCGCCTCCGGGATCAGAAATTTTTGGACGACCTACGGCACGTCCCACTATATGAGCCTGACCGATGAGGAGATTTACGCGCTCAATCAGGCCGTCGCCGGTGTCACCCGGAAAAAGGCCGTCTTCATCGCGAGCACCAACTTCACCTGGCCGGCCGCCAAGTGCCTGGAGTTCATTCATGCCGCCCGCGCGTGGGGCGCCGATGTCGTCAAGATTCAGGTGGACTGGCGCTGGAATCCCAACCAGGACGCCGTCTTCGATTTTTACCGCCGCATCACCCTCGGCACCAGCCTGCCCCTCTTCGCCTACACGCTGGCCGCGCCGAATGTAAAGGGCATGAACCGCCGGCTGCTGGAGCGCATCATGACCCTGCCGCAGTTCGTGGGCATGAAAAACGACACAGGCGATTTCTACGAACAGTGCGACTACCTCCGCGGCGTGCGCCTGGCGGGCAGTTCGCTCAATGTCATGACGGGAGGCTCCATGGCCTCGTTCCTGCACAACCACCAATTCGGCGCCCGCGCCTTTGCCGTCGGCATCGGTACAGTTTTCCCCAAGGTGGCCCTGCGCTTCTATGCGGCGCTGCGGGCGGGCCGGCTCGCCGCCTGCGCCCGGATCGTACAGGAATGCGAAGAGCCCTTTTACGACCTGTATGCCCGCATCAGGGTTTCGCACTGGGCCTGTTTCCACACGATGCTGAGGGAGCGCGGCCTGTTTAGCTCCGACCAGATGCGGTTTCCGCTGCTCACCGCCAAGCCGGACGATCGCAAAGCCATCCGAAAGCTCATGCGGTTGCCCGCGCTGAACGCCTGAGCCGGCCGGGAACTCACGAATTTCTCAATGAAGATAACCCTTTCCGATCCCATCCTGGTGGCGGAAGGTCCCGCCAGGGAAATCCGCTGGGGCCGCTACCAGTTCCCCACCTTTGGCCGCATCGGCAATCGTATCACCCTGACGTTCCACGTCGCGGAGGACAGCCCCCGCGCCTATGGCCAGATCGGCGAACAGCCCAATCGCGGCCTCTCGGCCGACGGCGGCCGCACCTGGTCGCTCGTGCGGGCCACCGAGCCCACCGACGGGTTGCTGTTGCCCAATGGCGATCATATCCGCATTGGCACCCCCGAGGTCACTCCCAAGTCGATTCCCGTGGGCGAACTGACGCTGCCAGCTCCCGTCGGCACGCTCATCGGCACCTACGGCCACCTTCCCTACACCTATTACCGCCACGATGAACTGCCCCTCATCCTGCAGGGCGTGCCACTCTCGCGCCGGCCGGCCGGCTCCGATCGGTGGGTGGAGGAACGGGCCCGGCTCGATGATCCGGCTATGCAGCGCTACACGATCCAGGAAGTTTTTCCCGTCGTCTGGTGGGGCGATGTGCATCTGACTACCGACGGTTCGCTGCTGGCGATCGTCTACCCCTGCTCAGCCGAGGGCGAGGTGGCTTGCTACCGCTCCCGCGATTTCGCCCGCTCCTGGCAGCCGCAAGGCCGTATTCTGTATCGCCCCGATCTCAAGGCCGATCCCCTGGCCGCGGGACGCACGTGGGGTTTCACGGAACCTGGCACCGTGATCCTGCGGGATGGCTCACTCCTCGCCGCCCTGCGCACCACGGATGGTCTCGGTGTCGGCCCCATGTATCTCACCCGCTCCAAGGATCAGGGACGGTCCTGGCCGGCGCCCCATGTGATGAGTCCAACCGGCGTGATGCCGCGGCTCCTCCAACTGGGCAACGGCGTCATCGTGCTCAGCTCCGGGCGGCCCGGCGTCGATCTCCGTTTCAGTTTTGACCACCGCGGGGAGACCTGGACCGAACCGCATGCACTCGTGCCGCTGACCTCCGACGACGTGCAGGCCGACAGCTGCGGCTACACCAACCTCATTGCGCTCGATGATGATTCCTTTCTCGTCGCTTACAGTTGGTTCAAACGTCCAGGAACCGACGGTCAGACGCACAAGGCCGTGCTGGTGCGCCGGGTCACGGTTCTGCCCTAGCCGTTTGCCGGTCCGCCTCTCGGGTCCACCCATGAAATATGAAGCTGCCGTCAATCAGCGCGATGACGCGCTGATCGCATCAAGGCTGAACGGCTTTGTTCCGGCCGAGGTTTACGATGCCCACGCCCACCCCTATCACCCCGGCCACTTTGCACCCGGGGCCTGGAGCTTTCTCGCGGACCAAGGTCCGCTCGGTTGCACGGAGCATCGTGCCGCCCTGCAGCGGTATATGCCCGCGACGACCATCCACGGCGCCTACTTCGGCCTGCCGCACCCGTCCGCGGACCGGCCGGCCATAAACGCCTGGGTCGCCGGGCAGGTCCAGGCACATGGGACTCCCCTCAGCCGGGCTTTTCTGCTGGTGGCACCGGACGATGACCAGGCCATGGTCGCCGCCGCCCTGCACGACGGACAGTTCTGCGGTCTCAAGGTCTATCACTGCTATGCCGGACGCCCCGACACGATGAATGCGACGGTCGAGGAGTATGCTCCGGAGTGGATGTGGGCGTTGCTCGACCAGGTGCACGGAATCTTGCTGCTGCATATTGTCCGGGACGGCGCGTTGGACGATCCCGTCAACCAGCAGTCCCTCCGCCGGCTTTGCCGCACCTATCCCAACGCACGGCTCCAGCTGGCCCATATTGCCCGCAGCTTCAATTACCGGAATGCGCGCAGTGCCCTGCACACCATCGCCGACCTGGATAACGCGGTCGTGGATACGTCCGCCATCTGCGAGACCGAGGCATTGCGGGCCGCGCTGGAGATTCTCGGTCCGCGCCGGGTGCTGTGGGGCTCGGACTTTGCCGTCAGTGAAATGCGCGGCCGCTGTGTGACGACCGGCGCCCATTTCTTCTGGCTGCACCCACAGGGGCTGCATCCCGCCCTCCAGGCCCCCACCACCACCGCGATGACCCTTGTGGGCATCGAATCTTTGCTCTGCCTGCGCGAAGCGTGCGAGGACCTCGGCCTCACGCCTGATGACATCGGGGATGTTTTTCTGCACAATGCCCGGCGCCTGCTCGCCCCGCATCTGCCGGCGGCGACCGTGCCGGCAGAACGACCCGGCGCCGCGCTGTGGCAGCGGGCGCGGGCCGTGATTGCGGGCGGCACCGGCCTCATGTCCAAGCGCGCCGAGATGTTTGATGCGCGCGGCTGGCCGGCCTATTTCTCGCGCTGCGCCGGGGCCGAGGTCTGGGATCTGGAGGGCCGGCGCCATCTGGATTTTACGGGCGGCGTCGGCGCCGTGCTGCTGGGTTATGCCGACCCGGAGGTGACGGCGGCGGTGCGCCGCCGCCTCTCCCTCGGCACCTATTGCACCCTGGTCAACCCGCAGGAGGTGGAGCTGGCCGAGCAGCTGCTCGCCCTGCATCCATGGGCCGGCAAGGTCAAATATGCGCGCGGCGGCGGGGAGGCGATGATGATGAGCGTCCGGATCGCGCGCGCCGCCACCGGCCACAGCGGCGTGGCCTTCTGCGGCTACCACGGCTGGCACGACTGGTATCTGGCCGCCAATCTGGGCGCGACCGATGCGCTTAACGGCCATTTGCTGCCCGGCCTCGAGCCCCGGGGCGTCCCGCGCGAACTGCAGGGGACTGCCGTGCCCTTCCGCTACAACGATCTCGCCTCACTCGACCGTGCGCTGGCGCAGCTCAGCGGCAATCTCGCCGCGGTGGTGATGGAGCCCATGCGGTCGCAGTTGCCCAAGGATGATTTCATCGGACAGGTCGCCGCCCGTTGCCGGACGGCGGGGGCGGTATTCGTGGTGGATGAGGTGACCAGTGGTCTGCGCTACGGTTTTCCGGGGGCGTTGAGCCGGTTCGGCATTGAGCCCGATCTGGCGGTCTACGCCAAGGCCATGGGCAACGGCTTTCCCTTTGCCACTGTCATTGGCCGCGAGGAAATCATGAAGGCCTCGTGCGGGAGTTTCATCTCATCCAGCTATTGGACTGACGGCATCGGCCCCGCGGCCGCATTGGCCGTGCTGGCCAAGGCGCAGCGGATCCGCGCGCATGAACTGGTCTGGGCGCGGGGCGGGCAACTGCAGGCGGCGTTGCGGGCCATTGCCGCGCGCCATCCCGCGTGCCGCCTCACGGTGGGGGGCATGCCCGCGACGCCTACCCTGACTTTCGACCTCGGCGCGGATGCGCCGCTCGCACAAACCCTCTACACCCGCAAAATGCAGCAACGGGGGCTGCTCGTTTCCTCCTATTTTTATCTCATGGTCGCCCATGCAGAGACGCATATTGCACAACTGCTCGAGTGCCTGGATCCAGTGCTGGGCGAGATCAGCCAAACAATCGAGTCTGGCAAACTGGCCGCCGAGTCAGGCGCAGCACGAGGCCAGCGGGGATTTACCCGGCTCGCGTAAACACCCCCGCACCGGCCGCCGCCCACCGTGTGGCGCAGCGAAACCACCGACGTGCCCCACTCAACCACCAGGCCAAAACGGAAGCCGGAACCCATGGGCACGGCCAATCGCCGCCCCGTTGGGCGATGGACGTTTCCCCTCCGGAGGCTGCACGGGCGCATCCGGCGGCGCCCATCGGCCACAGCCATTGGCGGCCGGTCGTCCCCCAAGCATCCGGCTTCGACTTTGCCTCAGCGACCTGGCAACCTCAGCCACCTCCCTGCATGAGCTCTCTCCCCACCGTCCTTATCATCGGCTGCGGCAGCATCGGCGAACGCCATCTGCGCACCTTCCTCGCCACCGGCCGCTGCCGCGTCCTCGCCTGCGACAACCGCCCGCCCATTCTCGCGGCCATGGCGGAACGCTACGCCGCACCCACCGCGGCGGATTGGCGCACGGCCCTCGCCACCCCGGGTCTTTATGCCGCGGTCGTTGCCACGCCGGCGCCCAGCCACGTTGCCATCGCCACGGAAATCCTGCGCGCGGGCAAACACTGCCTCATCGAGAAACCCCTCGCACTCACGCTCGACGGCATGGAGGCGCTCACCGCCGCGCACACTGCCGGCGGCCGCGCCGCCGGCATCGCCTATGTGCATCACTTCCTCACCGAGGTCGCCGCCGCCCGCGCCTTCCTGCAGACGGGCACCCTCGGCCGCGTGCTCCACGCAAGCGTCGTGTCGGGGCAGGACTTCCCTTTTTTCCGTCCCGCCTACCGCGAGATCTACTACCGCGACCGCGCCCAGGGCGGCGGCGCAATCCAGGACGCATTCACCCACCTCGCCAACCTCATGGAGTGGTTCCTCGGCCCGGTCGCCACGCTCAGTTGCGAAGCCGGCCACCAGGCCCTCGCCGGCGTGGAGGTTGAGGACACCGTGGCCGTGACCGCACGCACGCACGCCGGCGCGATCGTCGTCTGGTCGCTCAACCAGTTTCAGGCCCCCAACGAAACCACGCTCCAGTTCAACGCCGAGCATGGCAGCGTGACGGTCGAGTATCACCGCCGGCGCTGGGGCCGTCTCGCCCGCGGCGACCAGGCCTGGACTTGGGAAACCTTTCCGCCCGCCGAGCGCGACGCCCCCTTCATCGCGCAGGCGCATGCCTTCCTCGATCAGTGCGAAGTCAAACCCACGGGTGTCGCCTCGCTCGCTGACGGCATTCAGGCCGTGCGCCTGAATCTCGCCACCTTCGAGTCGTTGCGCACCGGCCGGCGCGTGACGGTGGCGTAAGCTCTCGCCAGCCGGGCAGAATCACGTTTTCGCCAGATCATATCTCTCGATGACACCCTTGGAATTCACCATCGATTGGGGCTACCAGTTCCTGTACTCCCGTCGTCACTATCATCCCGCTTATTGCTGGGACGGCCGGATCGAATGCCGTGGCGGTTCTATCCACACCGTGCACCAGCTGCGCTACCCCGTGGTTTGGTGGGGCGTGGTCCTCTCGCCTGAGGAAACCAAGCTGGAGGGTTGCACGTGGCAATCCACCACCCGCCGCGGGATGTCCGGCATCCGCGTGACGGCGGACTGCGGGGAGGCGGCGGAGTTCGTCCTCGCCACGGCCCAAGGCGAGTTCCGGTTTTCCGCCCGACGGATTCGCGAGGAAGGCCGCATCGTCTTCCCTGTCGGCTCGAAGTATTCGCACTGCACGATCCTCGTCACGCGCAAAGGCCACCTCTGGTTCCGCCCGCCGCCCTTGCCGCAGGAAACGGCCATTGACGCCGCCGCGTTGCAGGGCGTGCCGCACGGCAACTGGCAGCGCATGGACCAGGCGTGGATTGCCCCCGGAGCCCGCGCCGGATTCGAACTCACCCTGCCGGCCACCACGGCGGACGGCGAATCGCATTGGCTGCTGCATCTGCAAGCCATGTCGATGGGCGGCACGCCCGAACAGCCGCAGCTGAACGTGAAAGACTATGTGCCGATCGAGGTGCGGGCCGACGGCCGCAGCCTGGCGGCGTTCCGCCATTACCTGCGCTTCCACGACCAACACCTCCAGATTCTCAACGACCTGTGGCTCGAAATCCCGTTCTCCGCGCTCCTGCCGGGGCCACACCGGTTCGAGTTGGTCAACCAACACCGGACGCTCTCGCTCCTGGTCAACCGCGTATCGATCCGCCCGCGGGTTCACCGGCACCTCGACCTGACCGCTCCGCGTTGGGCGCTCGTGGGCCGCGAGTTCATCCTGCGGCTGCAAATTCTGGAATCGGGCGCACCGGTCGCCCTGGATTACGATCCGGCGGCCTTCCGCCTGGTCTCGGAACTGTCGCCCGATCGTCCCCTGCACGCCGGACCGCACGAGCTCCGCCTGGTGCCGCTGCAACCGCAGCGCGATGCGCGGATCGGCGCCACCGACCTGCGCTCCGGGCGGCGCATGACCACGACCCTCGCCGCCATTTACCAGCTGCCGGCCGAGACGCCCGAGGTGAAGATCGGCTACGACATGACCTTTGTCGCGCACGACGACACGGGGGAGATGGACTGGCTGCTCGACTACACGCAGCGCACGCAACTGGCCAATCTCGTAATCTTCCGCGCCTTCACCCCGTGCCCGATCGCACCGACAACGCTGCAGCGTTGGGGTCGGTTTTGTCGGGAGCACGGGCTGTACGTCGAAACCGTGAACTGTCTGGAAACCGATGCTCTGCCGGCGGCCGCAGGGGATCACTTTCATTCGGGCGGCACGCACGAACTCAGCGGTGTCGTCTACGCGCACAACCCTGACAACGGCTCCCGCACAATGAAGGACGCGGCGGAGCGCTTCACCGATTTCATCCGCGAACCTGTGCGCGGCGTGCGCGCCCTCGGCGTGCCGGTCGCGTTCGGCGATGCCAGCTGCGGACACCGCTACAGCCTGATGGCCGGGGCGACCTTTCTGCGCGCGGAGACCATGGTGCCGCACACGACGCTCCTGCTCACCCAGGCACGGCCGGCGGCCCAGGCGCTGGGCACGGGCGAATGGGGCGTGCACATCGCCATCCAGCACGCCAAGCAGCCGTATCTCGAATCGCACCTCGGCTGGTATTATCTTTCCCTCGCCCAGCCATGGATCATGGGCGCGAATTTCCTCTACGAGGAGGACAGCCTCTTCGTCATGAGCAAGGAGGAGCGCCAGTGCTGGGACGATGCCTTGACCAAGGGCAAGCGCGACATGACGCGCGACTTCCTGCGCTTTGCCCAGACGCATCCGCGCACGCGCCGGCCGGAGGTCGCCATCGGCGCCTTGCTCGGTCGCTACGCCGCACCGTTCAACGGTTTCATCTGCGATTCCGAACAAGACCCCTCCTATTCTGTCTGGGGCCGGTTCGGTCGCACCGATCCGACCTGGGGGCACCGGCAACCCGAAAAAGCGCATCAGGTGCTTGACGTGCTCATGCCCGGCGCGAGCACGCACCCGCTGCGCCAGCAACACGACCGGCGGCGCTTCTTTTTCTCCGGCTCGCCCCACGGCGATTTCGACCAGCCGCCCATCGAAGCCGGGCGGGAGTTTCTCGCGCGTTACCGTTTGTTGCTGCTCCTCGGCTGGAATACCCTGATCGAGGCGGACTACCGCAAGCTCCGGCAATATGTGGAGGCCGGCGGCACCCTGCTGCTCGGCGTTCCCCAACTCTCCACCCACGAGGGCCGCGACTTCCTCCAAGCGTTCGACGATCTGGCCCTGTATCAGAACGGCAATGTGGCCGACCTGTGTGGCGTCACCATCACCGGTCGCGGTCCGCGCTACAGCGGACGCTGGCAGGCGGTGGACGAGACCTTCGCCGGAGCAGCTTGCCCGCCACTCTCGCGCGCGCCGAGCGTCGCGCCGGATGAGGACGGCCCGTGTCACGTGGCGGCAGTCAGCCTGGCTGGCGCACGCCCGGTCATCGTGGATGCGTCCAACCAGCAACCGCTGCTCGTCGAGCACCGGCTTGGCCAAGGTCGCGTGTATCTCATCACGACCTGGGCTTATCCCGGACACGAAGAGCTGGCCGACTTCTCGGGTGCCGTGGTCGACCGCTTGTGCCGCGAACATCAAGGCGCCTGCCGCGTCGCAGATCCCAGCCGGGAAGTCTTTTGGACCCACTGGCCCGATGCCGCGGGCTCCGGCAAGCTGTTCCTGCTTAACACCGACTGGACCGAGCGCGGCAACGTGAAAACGGTCACGGTCGAGACCCCGTCCCTGCGCTTCGCGTGCACCGTACGCGAACGGGAGATGAGCATCGTCACCCTGCTGCCCTTCGGCGCTTTGGTACAGGAGACGGCCGGGCCACATGTGGAAACGCTGCGCATCGCTGCCAACGCAGCGCAACTGCGGGTGCACACCGCCCACCCCACGCGCTTCCGCCTGCACGCCGCCGACTCGTGGCACGTCCAAGTCGATGGGATATCCGTGCCCCTGTCCGGAGGTGCCGCGCAGGGTTGGAGTTTCGACCTGCCCGCCGGCCCCCTCACCCAACACGAACTGCAGATCACCCGGTGTTAGCCGGATGCCCGCCGCAAGCATGGCCACGCTGGTCCAGATTGATCAGGAACATGGCCACAGAAAGCACCGAAGACCCAGCCAGAGAGAGCTGCATCCTGTGTTTTGTGCCTCTGGTGGCCAAACTGCTTGGGCTAGCCCAATTTGACGGGCACAAGTTGAGTCCAAATAAAGGGCTCAACCATGACCAAGAAGCTGGCAACCCCGGCATGATCCGGCGGGCCATGTTGCCTTGGGCAAGGCAACGCGGCAGGGCCAGCCGCCCGGCCAGTGCAACGGTCGCCACCGGGTCGCTCGCTCGCGGTGAGCCCAACCCGTGCGCGGCGGGAACCGGGGTTGGCGCGGGCCAACCAAAGGCACGGGGCAGCATTGGCAGGCGCAAAGCGCGCGGCAACGCCCTGCTTCTGTCCTTGAGCCGCGCGTGGTTTCGGCCACGAATGGCCCCCCATGAAAATCTGCCTGTATGGCGTGCCCGGCACCACCGCGGCCAAACGTCCCCTCAAAGATCCCCGGCTCGATGCCGCACACAAGCTCGTGGAAGCCGACAAGAGGGCCTACGCACTGGTGGATGTGGCCGGCGATGACGGCCTGGCTGACGCCGATGCCATTGTCGCGACGACGGACAGCGTGCTCGATCTGATCCTGCAGGACCTTGAATTCGTCGAAACCCGCCTCGGGAACGAGCCGGCTGAGGCGGAAAAAGCCGTGCTTTTGAGAATGCAGGCGGATCTCGAAGCGAGCCGTTGCCTGAGCGCGTGCGCCTACTCCGGGGCGGACTGGGCGGCGGTGAATGCGAGCGGCCTGATCACGCGGAAATCCATCGTCGTCGCCGCGGCCGAGGAGTTGGCGCAACCCGACGCGCTGCTGGTGCGCGCCGTCGCCGCAGCCGGCTGGATTTCCTTCCTGACCGTCGGCGGCAAGGAAAACCGCGCCTGGCTTATCCGGCAGGGAACGACCGCGTGGGAATCCGGCGGGGCGATCCACACCGACATCCAGCACGGTTTCATCCGCGCCGAGATCATCGGCTGGGCGGATTTCATCGCCGCGGGCGGCGAGACGCAGGCCAAGCGCGCCGGCAAACTCCGCCTGGAGATGAAATCCTACGTGATGCAGGACTACGACCTGGTGAACTTCCGGTTCAACAAGACCTCCTAGCCGATTTAGCCTCCAGCAGCCGGCCCCCCTGATTGCCCGGGCCGTTGGGCCCGGGCCTCATTTGCCGAACCCGCTGAAGTGCTTCACCTCGTCGGGATACTCGAAGCAGGTCTGGTAGGTCTTCGCGCTGGCGGCCAGCTTGAGAAACACGTCGAGCGGCACGATCTCGACCGGACCCCGGAGCTGCGTGATCATGGCGACGAGGCTGGCCACCGAGTTGGTTTCGCGCACGTGCACCAGCAGGAAGTAGGGCCGCCGGGGATTGAGCGCGATCAGCTCGTTCATATCCGCCGCCACCGCATCGCGCGGCCGGTTCGGATCGATATAGTAATCGTAGGAGATCATCGGGCGGCTGTCGCGCAGGTCGCGGGTGTGGGCCGGGCCGTAGCCGTTGACGAAGCCGATCACGTCGGGGAAGGCCTCATAATAGCGATCCACGATGTCCTTGGGCAGGTCGGCGTTGCCCACGTTGCCGTCGGCGGCCGAGTTGTCCAGGATCTCCAAAACCGGGAGATCCAGCAGCTGCATCATCGCGCCGGCCTCCTGCATCAAGGGGGCGAAGCGGTCCGCCGGGATGTGCTTCGGATACATGTAACTCGGCGCGGAAAGCCCGCCGATGAGATAATCGTTGGGGGTGGCCGACTCGTAGAAATATTGCAGGGCGGCGGGCGAGAACAGCGACCAGTCCATCGGCACCTGCCAGGCAAACGGCATTTTGCCGCGGTCCGGACTGGTCCACGCGCTGAGCCCCATCTGGTCGGACTGGACAAAGGAAATGTAAACCTTCGGCCCGGGCGTCAGCTGCGCGTCGCGCGCGACGCTGTGCCGGTTGGCATATTTGAACCCGGGCGTAACCGTAAAGAGGCAGTTGAAGCTGAGATTGGGCAGATTATACAGCCCTTCCATTTTCAATCCGTAGGTGGAGGTCAGGGTCACGTGCTGCTCCTCGGTGTCCTTGCTGTAGGGATGCCAGCCGAAGACATACCCGTCGCGATTCACGCCGGCCAGGATGCGCCGCTCCAGGGCCGTTTCCTCCGGATACTTAGGATTAGCCGCCAGGGCCTCGAAAAACATCCGCTGGGCCACGCCAATGTCCGCCATGGCCGGCACCATCACCGCCCCCATCTGCCCGCCCATCAGCATGACCGCATCGTGGTTGCACCGCGCCCAGTAGCGGTCGTAGGCGTCCTGGTAGATCTGCACATCCGCCTGACCGGTGTAGCGGCCGCGCAGGTCGTCGATCTGTTTCAGCCTCGCCTTTTCCACGAGCGGGATCAGGTCCGCCGTGACCACCACGGCGTCTTCCAACCCCGCAATGGTGAACGCCACATTGAGCGAGGAACTCACCTGCGGGTCCCACACCACGTAGCCCTTCGCATGGCCCTTGAAAAGCTCCAGGACGGCGGCGCCCGTTTTGATCTCGGTGAAGCGCACCTGGTATCTGCGCTGGTAAAATTCATACAATGGTCCGGGGATCTCCCATTGGTAGTCCGGCGCCTGCATGATATACAGCTGCGGTGCCAGGCGGTTGGCCAGCCCCTGCAGACTGATGACCATCGCCTTTTCCGGCAGACCGCCCACCACCCGCCAGTCGGAGTCAAACTGGATCGACCAGGCCGCGGCGCCGATGTGGGCGGCGCGGGCCGGGAGTTTGAGTTCGGCCCAGGTCCGGGGCGCCGCAACGCCCCAGACCAGCACGCCGACCAAGGCAACCAAGTATGATGTTCGCTTCATTTTCCTTCCTCCGCGTTGATCCGGTGAAAGACGTAGACCAGCGGCTCGTTCCGGCTGGAGTGCAGTTCGATCAGCGTGAGCGTATCGCCCAGCTCCCCGAGGCGATACTCACTGTAAATCCGCATGACCGTGTCGCCCTGGGATACTTCCACCGGCATCTCCGCCGCAATGCGCAGCGTGCGACCGCCGTCCAGCCAGGCCGCCGTGGCGTGCGTCACGCCGCTCCGCGCCGGATACACCGCCATGTGCCGCTGCTCTACCCGGAACATATGCGCCAGGGACACGGGCTGCGCCGTGTCAAACGTGTTGGTCGCCTCCAGCTTGGTCGAACGCCACTGCATCCGGTGGGTGATCGCCACCTGCGAACCCTCGAGCCCGATCACCAGGTCCATCTTGTGCCAGCCGTCGAGCGGTGCGCTCTGGGCCGGATCCATCCGCCAATGCCCGGCCAAAACTGGATTCGCCCCCGCCAGCGAAGCCAGCACCAGGGCGGCCAGCCCGCCCAGCAGAGTTCGTTTCATCGTTCTTGATCTCATAAAATTGATCCGCCGTTTCCTGCGTCACCCGGGTGCTGCCCCCGCAGGCCGGAAACCAGAAATGCAGAGGCCGGAGCATTTAAGGACCGGCGGGCCTTGGCAAAGACTTTTACCCGGTGTGCAATGTGCGAGGCAAAGACCAACCAAGGGGGCGGCCCCGTTACCGCCGTTTCAAGAAAGACGTGGCTGCTGCAACGGCCCGACGGCGCCACAACCTGGCAAGACCGCTGTCGCCTGAACCCAGGTTCGTAGAAAATTCTCGTCTCCGGTCTCAACGGCAGCTAATCGCCCGGAGATGAGCCCAACCCGTGACTCCAACCCGGCCCCGCCGCCGTTGTCATTTCGGAAAGCCCGTGCGGAAGATGCAGAACGCATCGCACACCTGGTCAATTCCGCGTATCGCGGTGACTCCAGCCGGGCCGGCTGGACCACGGAGGCCGAGCTCATCGACGGCGCGCGGACGAACCCGCAGGAGATCCTGGGCCTGATCGAAGGCGAAGGGTCGCTGATCCTGCTGTGCCTCCGGGGCGATGACATCGTCGGCTCCGTTTATCTCCAGCGCCGGGCCGCCGCGGCTTACCTGGGGCTGCTTGTGGTCAATCCACAACTGCAGGGCGCGGGCATCGGCAAGCAACTCATGGCCGCGGCGGAGACGCTCGTGCGGACCGAGTGGGGCAGCACCAAGATGACGATGACGGTGATCTCGGTGCGGCAGGAACTCATCGCGTTCTACGAGCGCCGCGGCTACCGCCGGATTGGCGAATCACACCCGTTCCCCGCCAGCATCGGCGCCAGCATTCCCAAGGTTCCGGGCCTGCAGTTCGAAGTGTTGGAAAAATCCCTGGCCGGCTGAGCCCACCAGGTCTGCCGCAAGACCCTGTCCCACGCGGGAAGCCCACGTAGAGGCCAGCGAGTGAAGTCGGTTGCCGGTTGTTAATTACTGCAATCATCTATCCCCGTTCACCATTTGCGGTTCCCGCAAGATGGGTAACGTTACCCGGCAACCCTCCTTCCCTCCCATGGCCAAACCCGTCTGTTATTCCACCAAAGCCTTCTCCACCGCCAGTGCCGCGACTCCGCTGAACGCGGCCACCATCGAGCGCCGCCAGCCGACCGCCAGCGACGTCAAAATCCAGATCCTCTACTGCGGCGTCTGCCACTCCGATCTGCACTTCGCGCGCAACGAATGGGGCTTCACCCAGTATCCGGCAGTGCCCGGTCACGAAATCGTGGGCCGCGTGACGGCGGTAGGAAGCGGTGTTACCAAGTTCAAGGTCGGCGACACGGTCGGCGTGGGCTGCCTCGTTGATTCCTGCCGCACCTGCCCGGATTGCCGCTCGGGATTGGAGCAATTCTGCACCGACATGGTGATGACCTACGGCAGCATGGACAAACACCTCAACGCCCCGACCCTCGGCGGCTACGCGCAGAGCATTGTGGTGACGGAGGACTTCGTGCTCCGGATACCCGCCAACCTCGATCTCGCGGCGGTCGCGCCGCTGCTGTGCGCGGGCATCACGACGTATTCGCCGCTGCGTCGCTGGAAGGTCGGTCCCGGGCAGAAGGTCGGCATCGTTGGTTTGGGCGGTCTCGGCCACATGGCCGTGAAGTTTGCCCGCGCCTTCGGCGCCCATGTGGTGCTGTTCACCACGTCGCCGGGCAAGGCCGCGGACGCCAAGCGTCTCGGGGCGCAGGAGGTCGTCGTCTCCACCGACGAGGCCCAGATGGCGGCCCAGGCCAACAGCTTTGATTTCATTCTCGATGCCGTGTCGGCGACCCACGACATCAACGCCTACTTCAACCTGCTGAAGCGGGACGGCAACCTGGTGCTGGTCGGCGCGCCCGAGAAGCCGCTGCCGGTGGCGGCGTTTCCCCTGATCTTCCGCCGCCGCTCGTTCTCCGGTTCGCTGATCGGCGGGTTGCCCGAGACACAGGAGATGCTGGATTTCTGTGGGGCGCACAACATCACGAGCGACATCGAGATGATCCGCATGGACCAGATCAACGCCGCCTACGAGCGCATGCTGAAGAGCGACGTGAAATACCGCTTCGTGATCGACATGGCGACACTGGCCTGAACGCAGCCGAGCTGCGCGGCCCTAAGCGATAAGCAATAAGCGGGTCCGAAAGGGGTCAGGCTGGGCTTTGGCGCCTCGCGCGCCTGCGGCGGCTAACCATCCGTGAACCGTCTTCCGTCCTCCGCATCAAACCACAGGTCACTTCGCCCTTAATGGGTGACATTTCGTTTCGCAGCTCCGCGACCCTGCGTGAATTAGGAGTGATTTTCAGGAGCTTATTCCCCTGGTTGCCGGCCCGAGGCCGGGCCGGGTTGCTCGCGATCTGGTGAGAGCCGCGCGGCGGCCGGGGCATTAGCCCACGGCCACGAGTCAGCCACCTGACCTAATCTCTGTGCGCGGACCGGCAAAATCCTTTGCTTCGCCCGGCGCGCCGCCCCATTGGCATGGAGGCATGACCCGACGCGAACGACTGATGGCTACACTGCAGGGCCGGCCTGTCGACCGGCCGGCGGTCAGTTTTTATGAGATCGGCGGCTTCGATATCAACCCGCGCGATCCGGATCCATTCAACATCTACAACGATCCCTCCTGGCAGCCCTTGCTGGCGCTGGCGGAGGAGCAGACCGACCTGATCCGGATGCGGTCGCCGCGGCTGCGCCCGGCGTCCACGCCGTACATCACCACGGCAACCACCGAGGAGAGCGAATCCCGGCTGACCCGCACGACGGTGCGGGCCGGCGGACGCACCCTCACGTCGCTCACGCGGCGCGACCGCGCGGTGAATACGATCTGGGTGCTGGAGCATCTGCTCAAGGATGTGGACGACCTGAAGGCCTACCTGGAACTCCCGGACGAGGCCCTGGCCGAGGAGGTGGACGTGGCCGACCTTCACGCGGACGACAAAATACTCGGCGACCGCGGCATCGTGATGGTGGACACGCCGGATCCGCTCTGCCTGGCGGCGGCCCTGTTCTCGATGGAGGATTACGTGGTCGTCGCCTTCACCGAGCCCGGCCTGTTTCACCGCTTGCTGGAGAAACTGGCCCGGGTGCTCCACCGCCGCACGGAAATCGTGGCGCGGGAGTTTCCCGGCCGCCTCTGGCGGATCTACGGGCCGGAGTACGCCTCCGAACCCTTCCTGCCCAACCGTCTGTTCGAGGAATACGTGATTCGCTACACCGGGCCGATGGTCGGGCTGATCCAGCGCTACGGCGGGTTTGCGCGTATCCACTGCCATGGGCACATCCGCCATCTGCTGCGGCACTTCGTGGGCATGGGCGCCACGGCCACCGACCCCATCGAACCGCCGCCCCAGGGTGACATCACACTCGCCGAGGTGCGCCGCGACTACGGCAAGGACCTGGTTCTCTTCGGCAACCTCGAGATCGCCGATATCGAGAACCTGAGCCCGCCGCAATTCGAGCGGGTCGTGGCGCAAACGTTGCGCGAGGGTACCGCGGGCGAAGGCCGGGGCTTTGTTCTCCTGCCCTCCGCCGGACCCTATGGCCGCACCATCACGCCCACGACGCTGGCCAACTACGAAACGATGGTGCGGCTGGTGAACCGCGGGTAGGTCCGGCAGGCGCCCCAAGGTTTATGCGCGAGCAAGCTCGCTGCCCATGTGTAGCCGTCGCGCTTGGCAAAATCGAAAATGCTCTGACGCGCTGCCGCTGATCGAGACGCGGCGGATTGGGATAATCCGCCCTACCTCGTTCCAAGCCAAAGCGCGAGCGCCCATCGTCGTCGCCTCAGCCGGAGTGGTGGCGCAAGCCGCCATAGTCCGGCTCGCCCGGCCCACTGTTCCTCCAGGCCAACCAGCTGTTACCCGACGGTTCGGAGCCACTGTTGCGCACCGTGCTTGCGCAGGGCGTCGGGCCGACTACCTCGTTTGCAACGCTGGCGTTTTTTGACATGCCTTTGCCTAATTCCAGTCGCGCAAAGTGGGTCAAAACCCTAGGCACCCTAGACCGATTTCCATGAGCACAACACTGATCTCCAACGCCCGCATCGTCTACCCGGGAAAACAAATCGTCCCGGGCCGGCTGCTGTTGCAGGGCGGGCTTATCGCCGCGATTGATCCCGCCCCGGCCGCGGTTCCTGCGAATGCTACGCGCATCGACGCCAGCGGTCGGTTGCTCACGCCCGGCCTGATCGACATCCACACGCACGGCGTCGGTCATTTTCTTTACGAAGCCTCCCCCGCACAATTGTGTGCCGGGCTCCCATTCGTCGCACGCTTTGGCACCACAGGCGTCCTTCCCACCCTGTATCGTGTCATGAACCGCCCTTCACTGCCGCTACTGGCGCGGCTTTCCCAGGCACTGGACTCGGTCCGGGGCGTCGCCGTGCCGGGCTGGCATCTCGAGGGTCCATTCCTTAAGCTTCCCGGCGCCGGTGCCGACACGATTCCCGGAGATCTTGTGCTGCTCGAGGAGATTATCGCGGCCACGGGCGGCAGAACACGCGCGATGTCCATCAGCCCGGACACCCCCAACATCATTCCGATCATCGAATACCTGGTCGGACACGCCATCATTCCTTTCATCACCCACACCCACGCATCTGTGGCGGAAACGGAGCGCGCCATCGACGCCGGTGCGTGTCACGCGACGCATTTTTACGACGTGTTCCCGATACCGGATGTTACGGAACCCGGCGTGCGCCCCTGCGGCGCGGTTGAGGCGATCCTGGCCGATCCACGCTGCATGGTTGATTTTGTCTGCGACGGCGTGCATGTCGCGCCGGTTGCGGTTCGCGTAGCGCTCGCGGCCAAAAGGTTCGCCGGTGTCATCCTCATAACCGACTCCAACATCGGCGCCGGCCTGCCCGACGGAATCTACCCCACCACCTTCGGCTTTCCCGTGAAAGTCGCGGCTGGCAACGCTGCGCGCATCCACGACCCCGCCCACAAAAATCACGGCGCGCTGGCTGGCAGCGCGCTCACCATGAACATCGGCATCGCCAACTTGCACCGCTGGCTGAAAATCCCGCCAGAGCAAATCTGGGCGATGGGCACGGCCAATCCCGCGCACCTGCTGGGGTTGCGCGGCAAGGGTGTGATCGAACCGGGCGCCGACGCTGACGTCGTGGTTTGGAACACGGACTTTACGCCCGCATATACGTGGGTCGCCGGCGAACTCGTGTTCAGCGCGGCTGGCTCCACCATGAGCCCACGGTTCGATCCTTGAGCTGTCTGCACCACTTGGTCGAAATTGCCCCGGTCCCGCCCCTCGGCCCACTCGAGAAGATCCGACCAGATTTTTTCCCATGACGATGAATCTTTACTATGATTCCCTGCGCAAATGTAACGGTGCCGACGGTTATGTCATCGTCCGCAGCTAGTTCACCCCGGAGATATTTCGCGAACCCCAAGCACAGCTCGCTCGCTACAAGGACAGCCTGAAGAACCAACTGGCGAAGCGCGGTATCGCCGTCTCGTCGTAGGGCCGCGTCGCCAACCGCCCAAGCCGTGCGTTCACGCTCCGCCAAGCTCGACTATCTCCACGGCAATCGTTTGCGCGACCACCGGAAGCCGCCCCATATCGAATAAACCAGCCGTTGCACGGTGGCCGGCAGTTGCTCCTGCAGCCTGCTGATTGTCTCCAAGTAGCTGTGAATGTGTCTGCGATATGCCCCGAACATCAGAAGCCGGGCCACGCGCGGCATAGCTGGCAGAGCCGGCGGGGGCATCACCCGTTCCCGATGCACGCGAACACCACGCGGCTGCACTGTGAGCCAGCCTGTCCGCAGTGGCGCCCTGATCGCGGCCGTCAGTGATCACCGGCTCACCCCGCGCCCACCGGTTCTACTGCCGGATACCCGGGCATCACACGGCGAAACGCTTTTCAGCATAAATTGCCACCGTGGACGACTGTGGCTCTGCCACGCGGTCGCTGTGCACCATTGCGAGGAGAGCGTCTGGCAGACTGTGAAAATATCCCACAGCAACTGCGGCAAATGCCGCCGCCCCAAGGCAGGCGCGCTCGTGGCACCTCGGAGCGATGATGGTGGCATCAAGCATGTCAGCGTTGATCTGCAGCCACGTGCTGCTCCGCGCACCGCCTCCGGTGGCGATCACCCGTCGCACAACGCGTTTCCCCTGCACCCGGCGCAACAACGTTCGGTGTGTCGCGCTGATCCGCTCCATCAGGCTGCGCACGATCGCGCCATGCCGCCGGCTCGCATCCGCCGGAGCCACGGATTCTGGCGGCGTGCCCGGCGGCACCAGGGCCACCAAGTCCACCAACTGGGCAATACTCAGGTGCGGGGCAGAATGCCGCTGATAAGCTTCGAGCTGGTTGGCCCCCGCCGGATCAAAGGCCAGCCGATAGAACCGGCCGTCCACGTGCGGACCATGGTAACAATCCGCCACCGGCTCAACCGTGTCCACCAGCATCAGCGCGGCTAGGACGGTGCCCGTGGAGATGCTCGCATCGGCCAGCCGCTCAAGACCGGATCCGATCGCCGCCATGTGATGGTCCAACCCGCCCACCGCAAAACACACCCCTGGCGGCAGGCCCAATAACTCCAGCGCGCGCGGCACGGTCCGACCACACGTTGTCCCTGGCCGCAGCGGACGAGATAGCGAGGTGCGCGGCACATCAAAGAACTCCAGCGCCTCCGGCCACCACCCGCCACCGGCGGTCGAATACAAACCCGTGAACGCAGCCGTGCTGGCGTCACCCGCCGGTTCGCCGGTGAGTGAGAAGGTGAAATAGTCGGAAAGTGTCATTACCCGTGTCGCCCGGCGCCAGACGTCGGGCTGGTGTTGCTGCAACCAGCGCCACTTGGCTGGCGCGCACTCCGCCGTCAGACCGGCGAAGCCGGTGGTGCGGCGGAACCGCTCCGAGTCCCCGAATTTCCCTACCGCCGGCTCCAGGGGATGCGCCCGGCGGTCGGTCCAGATCACCAGCGGCGTCAGTGGCCCGCCGTAGCGGTCGAGCAGCACAAAGGTGTTGGCCTGCGACGCATACGACAAACCCGCGATATCGCTGCCGCTCGCGCCGGCCTGCGCGAGTGCGTCGGCCAGGGCCGTCCGCAACAGGCGCCAGAAGTCCTCCACCGGCAGCTCGCTCCACCCGGGCTCCGGTGAGCGTTTGTCGACCGCCACACGCCCCAGCCCGCGCAGCGCACCGGTTGGGTCAAACAACCCCACCTTGAAATAGGAGGTGCCAAAATCGAGGCCCAGCAGCAGTGCCATGGGACGTTAAAGGCTATTCCTCGGTCGCCAGCAAGGCGAGCGTCGCCTCGACCATGCGCCGGCCGTTTTCCGGACCGAACAGGGCGTTCGTTGCCTCATATGCGCCACAGGCCGCCGCCTCGGGCGTGGCGATATAGCCCTGCAGCTCACCGTTCGCGAGCGTGATCACGAAGGTGCTCGGTCTGCCGGCCTTCACCTCGAGGGCATACTCCACAAAGAACTCGCCGGGCCACAGCACGAATTGCCAGACGCCGAGTTCGATCAGCTGGATCTCCGCCGGCGTGCAGCCGTGCGCCGCCGCCTCCAGCCGTCCATCCGCGGCCGCACGAGCCAGCGCCACCGTTTCCTCCGCCCCAAACCAGTCACACTCGGCCGTGCGCACCGCCGTCCGCGGAGCCTGCGCTGAACGCAGGGACGCAAAGCGCGTCCTCGCCTCGTGCGCCCGGGCCTCGGCGGCAGCAAGCGGCGGCAGCGTCCGCAGTTGCAGCGCCACCTGGACGCTCCGCGTGCGCAGCGGCAGTGTCCGCGTGAAGACGATGCCCGGCATCACTCCGGCGATGGACGCCCCGAGCCTTTCCCCGAGTCGCCGGGCCTCGGCAAAGGTGTTCTCCCGGGTGACGTGGCGCGGGCTCTGATTTCCCGAGGCGCCATTATGGTAGAGAATGGGACAATCCTGCGGCAGCATTCCCTGGGTCCGCAAATACTGCCGGGTAAAATGGGGGAAATCGGCGCTGATCAGCGTCGAATCCTCGTGCAGCACGGTGGGGTGCATCGCATAGGCCACCATGCAGGCCAGGGGCCGGTGGTCCGCCACCGCCCGCACCACCAGCACCGGAACCTCAGGATCAGCCGGACCGGCCGGATCGTGGCGGTTCGTGCCCACGCCCTTCGCAGTGGCGACCGCCAGACCCGCCTCGGCGGGTCTGGCGGACCGGACCGCCGCGCAACCCGCCTCCACCATGCCGTCGGCCACCCGTTGCACGTAATTGGGATCGGCTTTCGGCACCACCGGGTCGGTGCTGTTGCTCAGGCAGTCGGCCATCACCGGGCCCGAATGCGTATGGGTTGCCGTGAGGGCAATCGCACCCACGGGCACGCCGGTCTGGAGGCTGATGCGACGGCGCACTTCGTGGGCGAGTTGTTGCCCGACGAAGATCAGATCGTTCGCGATCAAGAGAACCTGCCCGTCTCCGTGACGCAGGAAAAGTGCCGCCGCTTCCAGCCGGTCGTGCACCCCGGTGCTGAGGCGCGGCACATGCGGGTAGCCAAAAAGAAAAACACTGGCCTGGGGCGTAAGATCAGCCGTGGCGGCACCCGCCCACAGGGTGGCGGCCGCGGGATTGGAGGTGGGCGGCATGGGAGAACTCCCAATCGTGCGGTTCCAGCACCGCGTGTAAATGTTATATTTTGTTCTATATTCTATTTATTTGACATCCTAAATCATTTTCCTGCCCACTCCCGACCGTGAGAAATCTGCCTTCCGCCGCCCGTCAGGCCCAGATCCGCGAACAGTTCGCCGCGCGGCCGGGCGTGTCCGTCTCGGAGCTGGCGCGCCAATTCGGCGTCTGCGTGATGACGATTCGCCGGGATCTCACGGCACTCGAGGGCAAGTCGCATATTCAGCGCACGCACGGCGGGGCGGTGCTCACCGAGCGGATGATGCTGGAATTCGACTACCGCGATCGCCGTGGATACCAACGGGCAGCCAAGCAAGCCATCGCGCGGGAAGCCCGGAAGCTTGTTCAGCCCGGCCAGCGCCTGATCCTCGACACCGGGACCACCACTCTCGAACTCGCCGCTCTGCTGAAGGACGGCAAGGACCTGACCGTCATCACCCCGAGTCTGGCGGTTGCGTCCGAGTTGCAGCACGCTCCGGGCGTCGAGGTGATTCTCCTCGGCGGTGTCATTCGCCGTGGCAGCCCCGACCTCACCGGCCCCGCCACTGAGCACTGTCTTGAACTGTTCGCCGCCGACTTTGCCTTCCAGGGCGCCGATGGCATCGGAACCGACGGCGCCATCTACAACTCCGATCTCCGCCTGGCCCGCGTCGACAAGATCATGCGCCGCGTGGCGGCCAAGTCCTGTGTGCTGGCCGACAGCAAGAAGATCGGCCTGACTGCCCTCGCCCGCAACGGCACGCTGGCCGACGTCGCCATCTTCATCACCGACACCGCCGCCCCCGCCGCCGCGCTCAGGCGCTTCGCCAAGCTCGGGACCCAGATCATCACCGTCACCCCCTGAATCCCTTCCCATGAGCACCTCCGTTCCCAACTCCTTCGCCACCCTCGAGTGGGGTCGCGTCGATCTTCAGCGCGTCCCTCACCTGCCGGTGCCACCGCCCGGGCCGCTTTCCAAGCAATACCACGACCGTTGCACCAAGTATTTCAAGGGCTTGAGTGCACAGGTTAAGCTGTTCCCGGTGTCCTTTGAATCCGGCCAAGGCTGCGTGCTGAAGGACGTCGATGGCAATGAATACATCGATTTTTCGTCCGGCATCTACGTCACCACGCTCGGCCATTGTCATCCGAAAATTTCCGAAGCCATCGCCCGGGCTGCGTCGCAGCTGATGAATGCGCATGACTTCACCACGCCGGTTAAAACCGCCCTGATGGAGAAACTGGCGTCCATCCTGCCCGGTGACCTGAATGGCTTTCAGCTTTACGATTCCGGCACCACGGCGGTCGAAGCGGGCATGCGGGTGATGCGAGCCGCCACCGGCAAGCATGAGACCGTCAGCTGTTTTTACGACTATCACGGCAAGACCTACGGAGCAGTTTCATTGGGGCAAATCCGTTCCAGTGTATACGGCGCCACCCGGGCCCCAGGTTCCCATATGGTGCCACGACCCGACGCCTACCGCCCACTTTGGACCAAAGCGGACGGCACGATCGACACTGATGCCTACATCAGATTCTACGGCGAATACCTCGACAAGGCCACCGTGGGTTCAGTCGCCGGCTTTGTGCTTGAACCGATTCAAGGCTGGGGCGGATCCGTAATGCCGCCGGACGACTTTTTCCCCAAGCTGCGCAAATTCTGCGATGCCCGGAAACTGCTGTTGATGGCGGATGAGGTGCTCACCAGTTGGGGTCGCACCGGCAAGTGGCTGTGCATGGAGCATTGGGGGGTGGTGCCGGATATCGTCACCATTGGCAAAGGCTTCGGGAATGGCTTTCCCGTCACCTGCGTGGCGGTGCGTGAGCCTTACAAGGAGAGCTTTGAGTCAATTTCCGCTTCCAGCAGCTACGGAGGCAATCCGATGGCTTGTGCCGCCGCCTTGGCCTCTACTGAGGTCATCGAGGAAGAGGGGCTGCTCGCTCATGCCGAACACCTGGGCGAGATTGCACTGCGCCGCATGCAAAAGATGAAGGCAACGCACAAGATCGTCGGCGACGTCCGCGCCAAGGGCTGTCTCATGGGCATCGAACTTGTCAAGGACCGCACCACCAAGGAGCCCTTTGACCAGGCTGGCACCCTCGTCTACCAGAAGGCCTTTCGCAAGGGCCTCGCCTGGATCCCCGCCGGCCATATCCTGCGCATGAGTCCGCCCATCGTCATGGACGATGCGACCTTGCTCAAGGGCCTTGACCTCATCGACGAGGCCATCGGCGAAACCGCCCAAGAACTCGGCTACTGAAGCACCCATCCTGTCCTGCCTGTGAAAACAATAAGCTGTAGCAGCCTTGGTCATGGTCTGATGGGCGGGAATCAGCCAGCACGGTCCAATGTGTCTGGCAGTTGCATCATCGCTGCCAGCGCGCACACTCCCGGCTTGTGAAATCCCTCGACACCAAAATCACCGAAATCCGGGCCAACGCCTCCTCCCGGGCGTTCATCCTGGCGGACGCCAAGGACGCCGACATGGCGTTTGGCGTGCGAGCGCCCGGCCCACGCACCTACCTCGCGCAGCGCGGTGAGCGCCCGGCGCGATTTTCGCCGGAAGTCTGGACCCGTGAGGAATTCGGTTACCGCAACCTGCCGGAGTTCCTGGACATCATCCGTGAAGTCACGCACCAGGGCATCGTCGATATTCTGCTGATGTCGGCCTATGTGAACGACCAGCTGTCGGTCAAGGAGGGGCTGTTCCGCAATTCACCGGTCACCCCAGCGGCCAGAGCCAATGACACGACGGACGTTTGGGCCATCCGCCATGGCTGCTACACCCAGGAAAAATCCCACCCATTCCGGAGCGCCAGCATCGACCACATCCAGTGCGGCCAGATCGAGTGCGACCGCACCACTGACCAGTTCCCCGGGGCCAACCTCGGGCTCTATTCGATTACTTTTGTCAACCAGCTGGCGCAGGACCGCGAAGCCCTGCGCTGGTTCAAGGAGTTTCGCGAGGAAGCCGAGCGCAAACACTTCCGCTATTTCCTCGAAGTCTTCGATCCCAATGTGGCCAGCGGGATCCCGCCCGAAAACCTGGGTGAATTCATCAACGACAACATCCTCCGCGTGCTCGCCGGAGTGCCGGAGGCCGGCCGGCCCCTCTTCCTGAAGATCGTCTACCATGGACCAAAGGCGATGGAGGAGCTGGCCCAATACGACCCGAACCTGGTGGTGGGTGTTCTCGGCGGCAGTGCGGGCACAACCTTCGATGCGTTCCGGCTGATCCACGACGCCCAGAAATACGGCGCGCGCGTCGCCCTCTTTGGCCGCAAAATCAACCAGGCCGAGCACCAGCTCGCCTTTATCGAGATGCTGCGCCGCATCACCGATGGCCTGATCGAACCCGCCGAAGCTGTCCGGGCCTATCATGGCGAACTGCAAACCAGGAACATCAAACCCAACCGGTCGCTCGAGCAGGACCTCGTGCTCACCGATCAGGCGATGAGCTACGACGGTGCGGCCACCCGCCGGTCGCGGGTCGAGATGCGCGACAACCCGCTCGCCAGACCCAAGGCGCCGGCGGCCGAGCAAACCGATTGGCCCACCCGCACAGATGGTGCGCCAGATTTTGAACGGATGGACCCGGCCCAACGCCTCGCCTACCACCGCACGCGGCTCGCGCGACAGTTCGGCGAAGCCCGCCGCATTCCACGCGATTCATGAATCCCTCTGCGCCACGACCAGCGACACAGGTTCACGATGTCCCCATAAGCCGCGATCGTTGAGCGGTGCGCCCAAAAGTTTCTTTATGCTCACCTCTCCTCTCGCTCCCCGCGTCGCCGTCATCGGCGCCGGTCTCATGGGCCGTGAAGTCGCCAGTGCCTTTGGCCGCTGGTTCGTTCTCCTGGACTGCCCCGTTCGCCCCGAACTCGTCGCCGTGTGCGATGTCAACCCTGCCGCCTTGGCATGGTTCCGCCAGGTGCCTACGGTCAAATACTTCGATACCGATCACCGCACCCTCCTCGCCCGTGCCGACATCGACGTCGTTTACGTGGCCGTCCCCCACCATCTCCACGAATCACTCTACTGCGATGTCCTCCGCGCCGGCAAGGACCTGTTCGCCGAGAAACCCTTCGGCATCGACCTCGCCGCCGCCGGCCGCATCCGGGACGAAGGCGCGAAACGCGGCCGCTTCGTGCGCGTCTCCTCCGAGTTCCCCTTCCTTCCCGGCGTGCAGCGGGCAATTGCCGCCGCCCGCTCCGGTTCGTTCGGCAAGATCCTGGGCATCCGGAACAGTTTTCTCCATTCCAGTGACCTCGACCCGGCCAAACCCATCCACTGGAAACGCCAGACCAGGTTCTGCGGTGAGGCCGGCGTCATGAATGATCTCGGCCTCCACGTGGCCCATATCCCCTTGCGCCTGGGCTGGAAACCCACCCGGCTCTACGCCCAACTCCAGAAGATCTACTCCGAGCGCCCCGACGGCAAGGGTGGCACCACCCCCAGCGACACTTGGGACAACGCCACCCTCCACTGCACCGTCGATCTGCCCGGCCAGGCCGGCGTTCCCCTGACTTTGGAGACCAAACGGATGAGTCCTGCAAATATGAACACATGGGAGATCGAAATCCTCGGGACCGACAGCGGAGTGCGCTACTCCACCAAAACAACCCAAGACGCTGCTAACCTATTCCCGAGGCAAGGAGCAGGTTTGGGCCTCGGTCGACCTCGGCTTCGCCATGCCTTTCAAGACCATCACCGGCGGCATTTTTGAGCCCGGTTTCCCCGACATCATCCAGCAGATGTGGGCCACCTACCTCACCGAACGCGCCGGCCAACTGGGCGACCGTTTCGGCTGCGCCACGCCCGACGAAGCCGTTGCCCACCACGAACTCTGGGCCGCCGCCCTGCAAAGCCACACCGAACAACGCGTCGTGGCCCTGTAATTCCAACCGCCAGTGATTCTAGCCCCGCAAGTCTGTCGACTTGAAAACTACCCGCCTCCAAGCCGCTCCTGGCTGTAACCGTGACTTCATCCCCGCCGGGGCTGAACGCGCCGGGGTGCCAGCCGTCTTCTGGGACGCAGACTTCACCGCCGCCCGCACCCAGGTCAAAGGTCACTCTGTTTATGAAAAAAAACTCCGGTAAGTTTACGTTCGCTCCGGCGGACTTCATTCCGTTCCGCGACACGAAGGCGATTGCCCGTGTCCGCAAGATCAAGCGGGAGGACATCACGAAACACCGCAATCCCGACTTCCGCATCACAGTCCTGCCCGACACCGCGATCGAATTCATCTGGATCACGGACATGTTCTTCCGGATCAAAGCGGCCATGGAGGCCGGTGAGACGTTCGTCATGATCATGCCCAATCCCTGGCCGGGTTACAGCAAGCTCGCCGCCATGCTCAACCGCGCCCGCATCAACTGCCGGAAGCTGCACACGTTCAACATGGACGAATACGCCGACGAGCAGGGCCGGATCGCGCCCGAGTCGTGGGAATTCGGCTTCGGCCACGCCTTCAAGAAGTATTTCTGGGCCCAGCTGGAACCCAAGCTCCGCCCGGCGGAAAAGCAGGTGCGAATCTTTACGGACCGGAACCTGAAGGATTACGGCAAAATGCTCGCCGATCTCGGCGGCGCCGACATCTGCTACAGCGGCCCGGGCTGGACGGGCCATCTCGCATTTATTGAACCTGACGCCCCCGAGTTTGCCGGCTCATTGGAGCAATGGAAGCAAATGGGCCCGCGCGTTTGCACGCTCAGCCCGTTCACCATCGCGCAAAATTCCCTCCATGGCTGCTTCGGCATGAGCGGCGATCTGTGCGCCGTGCCACCCAAGGCGGCCACCATCGGGCCGGCCGAGGTCATAGCGGCCAAGCACCGGATCGACCTGCACACGATTACGGTCGACGGCTCCTTCGCCTCCTGGCAGCGCCTGACCACGCGTCTGGTGCTGCATGGTCCCGTGACACCACGCGTGCCGGAGTCGATCCTACAGACGCTCCGCACCGATGTCTGGGTGTCGGAGTCGATCGCCGCGAACATCGAGACCCGCTGGGACAAGGGCTATTGAGGTCCCGCAGCGATGCGAGCACGCCACGCGCCCCACGAAATCCCGTCGGGGCGCGCCGGAAAAGCGGAACTGACGGCGGGAGGCAGAATCACTTTTGGGCATGATCACTGAAGACAAGCTCCCACACCTCACCTGGCTGGTTCCCGGGGTCCTTTTCTGATGGGGCGATCCAAAACATAGGGCAGCCACAAACGAGCGGCCTCTCTTGGCTTTGCGTCCAAGTAGGCAAAGCCGGCCCCGAAATGGCCGGCCGCACCGGCCACCGGCCTCACCACAGCCCCAAGTTGATCCGCCAGAGGTGCAGGGGTCGGTCCGTGTCGTTGTGCACCACGAGTTCGTTGTCCCCGGCCCGGAGGAGATCGGGCGCAAAGCGGAAACTGCGGCACTCCTCCCTGCGGGGACGCGCCAACCCGGCCGGCTGGTCCGCATCATAGGTGTACTCGAGGAACAGCTCGGGGGCCCGCGCGCGTTGGAAACACTCCAGCGCTTGCCCGTTCAGGGTGGCCCGAACATCCCCGCCGGTTTGCAGCAGCAACCGCGCCCGCCCGGCCGGTAAGGCCGCAGGTGGCACCCGCAGGGCCACGGTGAACGTCTCCCCCACCGCCAGCGTCACCGGCAGGATCCCCGGCAGGTCCACATCCTTGCGCCACCGCCGTTGCGTCACGGAAAAGAGCAGCGGTTTGCGGCAGGCTGTCGCGGGATCCCCGATCCCCGCAATCATGCCGGCATATACCTCCTGGTTCAAGCCACGGCCGGTGAGGGGGAAGTTGAACATGCTGATGCCATCGGCCCCGGACTCGTAAAGCCCGGTGCAAAGCCCGCGCACGGACTCGGCGCTCTGCCACTGAAACCCGTGCAGCCCCTCAATCGTCGCGTAGATCGGCACGGCATGCGCGCCCATCGCCGCCCGCATTTCCGCGATCGGCATGAAGTAGTCGGAGGTGAGAAACGCTCCCGCCGTCACGGCATCCACCAAGCCGAGCCGCGTCCACTCCACCACCTCGGTGCCGAGAACCCGGCAGCCGGCCAGTGAAGTCGGCACCCGGGCAAAGAGTTTGATGCCCTTCGCGTTGGTCATGGCGCGGATCTCCGCCATGAACCGGGTCAGGTGATCGCGTTTCGCCCAGACCTCCTGCGGCGTGCCGGACAGGTGCCGGGGAAAGCGCATCCAATCGAGCTGGATCCCGTCCATCTGATAGTTCGCCAGCACTTCCGCAAAATACCTGACGAAATACGGCGGCACCGCCGGATGGGAGTAATCCAACGCAAAGTTCATGTTGTCGTGGTCCCCGCGGTCGATCGCGGCCTGGTCCACGATGCAGTCGGGTTGCTGTTCGCGCACCATGGGAAGATTCCAGCCGTCGGCGTCCTCCGGGTTGTGCACATCGTTCATGCGAAAGGTAACAAAGGTCTCCTTCCCCGACGCCCGCAGCCGGCCCAGGTAGTAGCCAAAGGGATCGTTCCCCTTGGCGTGTTCCTTGACGAGCTGCCGGCAGCGCGGGTCCACCTTGCCCACCTTGGTCGGATAATAGAAGCGCCCCGCGCCACAGCACAGCAGGTAGGTGGAAACATTCGGCGGACAATCCTCCACCGCCTCGTCGATGTCCTTGGTGTAGTCCTCGCCCAGCTGGCTGAAGACGTTGTGCCCGTCATCGTCGAGCAGGATGCGAGGCTCGTTCAGGCGGCGGAAAGAGGGATGCATAAGTGGGATCGGAAAATGACGGCGGATCGGGGAAACAGCCAACCAGCCTGACCGTCGCGTTCCTCAGGACGAGCTATTCATTATGCTTTCAGCCATTGCGTGCCGTGGCGCGCCAGGTCATGCCGTTGAGCCAGCCGGCACCAGTGCCGCTGCCCTTGCGTGAGCATGACTCATCACCCGAACCCACCCGACCGCGTCCATGAACCCGCCCGATCGAATTCGTCGCCACTTGGCTGATGCGCAATTGGAGCAATTAAAGGCGTTTTTCACCGCACTGGGCTTGGCCTGATCAATTTCTCATGAACTACCAAATCGGCGTCCATGGCGACGACACCCAAACTGAATTAATTCTGGTCAGTCCGGCGGGTATAATCTGCGGACAGCGCATCATCATCGGCTGCAATCCCGATATCTACCTCGACCAGGACACGATTCGTTCTGTCCTTTTGGAAGGACTGGACGCCCTCGCCGCGCAGGCCAAGGTCCGGGACGCAGATGCCACCATCGCGCACACCCTGCTGTGTCTCCCCGGCAGCCCCAGTTTTTGGGACGGGATCGTCGCCCGCCTGCACCATTTCAGTAAAGCCACTGCCTGCCCACCTTACCTCCCCGTCCTGGAACTCGCGACCCGTGGTCATCCGGGCCTCGTCGTGGATTGCGGAAGGCTCCGGTCATTCGTGGCGGCCCGCGGCCCTGATAACGGCATGCACAGCGCCCGCAACTTCGGCTGCCGCCTGAGTGATCCGGGCAGTGACTACGACCTCGGGCGACGCGCCCTGATCCGCGCCCTCACCGAGTTACAGGGTTGGGCTGAGCCCTCCGACCTGGGCCACGCTGTTTGCACGGCGATGAAGGCAACCGAACCGATCCTGCTCGCCACCAAACTCAACGGGCCTTCCGTCTCGTCTGCCCAGGTCGCCGACCTCGCCCCGTCGGTCATCGCGCTGGCCGCCCAAGGTGACGCCGCAGCCGTCGCTGTGGTTCGCGAGTCATTAGGTGAGTTGTTGCTGATCACCCGCGACGTGCGGACCAAACTCTTTGGCGGATCAACCCTCACCGACCGCCCCGTTGCCATCGGCCTGCGCGGAGCAATTCTGCAAACCGCGCTGGCGCAGCAAGTGGTGGTGGAGGTCCTCGATACCATTACAACACCCGTGCTGATCGCCGAAAACCCCGGCGAAGGCTTGCGCCGCCTGCTCGTTCGCACCGCCTGATATCCCGAAGGTAATTCGCCTGGTGTGCCACTTATGCGCGAATCATTTCTGCAATTGCTGCGTGGCGAGAAGCCAAGTGAGGTGGTGTGGACGGCCGATATCAGCTACTGGGTGGATGGTTGCGTCCACGCAGGCAAAGCCGACCCGAAATGGCAGACCGAACTGGGCCACCTTGAGCTTTGCCGCGACCTCGGCTGCATGCCCTATTACTGGTATGGCAAATTCTGGGCGGCCGAGCCGCAGTTCGCCGGCGTGGAGGTCATCGTTGAAAATAATCTTGGTCTGCGCCGGTGCACCTGGCGGACTCCGGTCGGCGACCTGATCGGGGAAACCGCTTTCATGGAGGAGAGCTGGTCGGAAGCGCCGGTGCGCTATGCCGTGCAGACGGAGCACGACCTTGATATTCTGCTGTTCATGCTGGCACGACGGCGGATGGAGCCGGTGAATCTGGCTGACTACCGGCAGCGGCTGGAGCTGTGGGCCCGTTATGATGGCGTGCCTTGCCTGGGTCTGCCGCGCAGTCCCTTGCCCGCCTTCATCGTCGAGTGGGCCGGCGTGGAGCACGGGGCTTTGTTGGCGATGGATTGTCCGGAGAAGGTGGCCGAAGCCTTGAACCTGATGGAACAGCAGGAGCGGCCGGTCATTGAAGCCGTGTGCGCGCTGGCCCCGCCGGTGGTGCATTTCCCCGACAACCTGTCGAGTGCCAACCTGACTTCATTCTTCGACCAACACATGGCGGCCCGGTATCGGCGGCGCCTCGAGCCGTTGCACGCGGCCGGTGTGCGGTGTGCCGTGCATCTGGATGGCACCGTGCGCGGGCTGCTGCCCAAACTGGCGCAGGTTGGTTTTGATGCCGTGGAGGCGCTGACACCAAAACCGATGGGTGATGTCGGCTTGCAGGAGATGCGCGCAGTGGCCGCCAGCGGAAGCCTGGTGTTGTGGGGGGGCGTCCCCGGCGCCATGTTTGCCCCGCCGTTTGTCTGGCCCGACATGCAGACGCACGTAGAAAAGCTGCTGGAATGCTGGCGGGACCAGCCCTTCATCGTCGGTGTGGCCGACCAAGTGCCGCCAAATGGAGACATCGGGCTTGTCCGGCAGGTGGCGAAACTTTTGGCGGCAAGGCCGCCCTCCTGACCCGCGAACGCTTGCTCCACCGTCTGACATTTTAACCGGTCCTGACAGCGCGCCCCGCGGTCGAGGCTCCTGCCTAGTCCCGGTCGCGCCCTGCCCGTCAAATCGCCCAGGCTAGACGCTATCTGAAAGACCTTGATCTTATCGCTCCTTTGCCAGCTGGGGATGGGCGAGCGGGTAGTTCCCGTGCCGTTTGAACGCCTCGTATTGGCGCTGCGCCTGGGCCGCCGTGACGCCGATGGACTCGGGTTGCTGGTAAGCCTTGACCATGAAACCCCCGCCGTAATTGCCCAGTTGCCAGATTTGCTGCCGGGCCTCCGCCTCGATGGCGTCCAGACTGCCCGCAGTCATGGTTTTTTGGATGTCCGTGCTGTTCCAAAAACAGATTTTGCCCCCGTAGTTTTTCCCCAGCCATTCGATTCCCATGAGGGTGGGCTGGTCCAGCTGCAAGACGTCGCAACCGCCTTCGATGAACAGGTCCATGTAGGGGCGAACCTGACCGCAGCAGTGATGGATGAAGTGCATCCCATGCTCGTGCAGCAGGTCCGTGGTGCGCTTGTAGCGCGGGAAATACAGTTCGCGAAACTGGGCCGGACTGACGAAGGGCTGCTCATTGGTGCCCATGTCGTCCCAGGTGATCACGCCGTCCACCTCGGCGGCGGCATAGCGGGCAACCAGGCATTCGCGGATGGCGACGATGCGGTCGAGCACGTAGGCCAGTTGCTCCGGCGCCTCCACGTGGTCGAGAAACCAGTTCTCCATGCCGCGCAGGTCCATGGTCTGGAGCATCAGCCCCGGCACGTAACCATAGACATATTTTCCCGCGGCATGACCCCGGGCCACCTCCTCGTGGAGGGTGGCATAGCGCCAGGGCGCCGTGAAGTCCGGGAACTGGTAGCGCTCCAACTGTTCCCAGCCGTCGCCCAGCGGAAACGCAACGGCTTCGCCCAGCCCGGTGTTGATGGTCTGCCGGACGTCACCCCATTCGGTGACCCAGCGGGTGGCGCCGGGTTGGGGTGCATGCTGCGGGTCGGTGGCGTAGCCCACGCAGACAAAGTCGGTCTCGTCCCACACGCGGCCTTGGATGGGATCGGTCTGGAAGTGCAGGCCGATGCGTGGCGGATCGCGGAATTCGATGCAGCGTGAGATTATTTCCCGTGAGGTCATGTGGGCGACGGCGGTGGCTCTGGTGGTGAGTTTCGCAGTTTCAGCGGCGACCAAGATTGTGCAATGAGAAGCGATCGTTGTCCACAGGCCAAAAGGCAGCAGTCGCTGTCACAAACGACGCACTGATGGTTTCGACGACAATCCCTGTCAATTGCACGGGCAATTATCGCACAAGGAATCAGCAGTTGGCCACAAGCGCCCCGGTAGCTCCCAGCACCCCATTTGTAACAATCAACCAGCATGCGGCCAAAAATGAACCATCGCGGGCTGTGTGGCAAAAACCGCCGGACAAAAACCATCCTTTGTCACCAGCCGTGCCAGCCACGAAAAACTGCCGTGAATTGCCCGGGATCGTGCCTGTCCCGGCCGCCCTCTCCCTGGCCCTTTTTCGTCCGGCACTGTAACTTTCCCGGCCACAGCGTGTATTCAGGCCATGAAAACATTTACCACCTCAATCCTCGGCCTGACGCTCTTAGTCGTGACTCTGGCGACCTCCATCAACACCGAGGCGGCGTTTGCTTTTTTGGCCGCCGCTGGCGTGCTCACCATCGCGATCAACGACTACACGGTCCGTTCGGCTCGCTCAATTAACGGCTGACGGATTCATCGCCCGTTGACCTGCACTGGAAGCGGTCCCTGTGTTGTGGCAGGGGCCGCTTTTGCATTTTCAACCCGGTGGATTGAAGCCGGGGTCGCCGGCTGACTCAGTTTGAACCGCTCGGAAACGCCCGCCGGCCACCGTTCCGGAAACACCCTACCGGGATGTCGCTCTATTTTCACCGGCGGCATCCTCCCGCCCGTTCAGGATTTTTTCCTGTAGTAAATCAAACCGGATCCCGGCGCCTCCTTGATGACAAGGGCGAGGCCATCGTCCATGAGTTTGCGGCCGGAGACCTCCGTGACGGATTCCTCGTCGAGGTTCTGCACCGTATAAACGGCTGCCGGCTCCAGTCCCCGCAGTTTCGCGTTCATCGACGCGTCAAGGTTTTTGTCCCGGCGGAACGCCTGGATCATGCCGTCGCCTTGCTCCGGCCGGTCAAACTGCCAGGCGAGCCAGCGATCCGCGCCGAGGCTGTAAGGCGTGAGCGGATAAAAGTCGCCCAACATGCAGCCTGCCACCTGGCGCCACTGGCCGACCAGTTTCCGGTAGAGTTCCCAGTCAATGTCATTTCGGCGGACGTCGGCGCAGATGCCGAATGAGGGGCACAGATGGCTGCGCATGCTCTCCACCATGCGCACGGGCGAGTAGTAGACGCCCGTGCCAAAAAAGGGAATCCAGGGGGAGAGGCCGTAGGTCTGTCCTTGATTGCCAGGAATGTAGACCGGATCGCCCGCGAACGATTGATAGTCACTCCGCAACAAGGGGACGGCGCGGCGCAGGGTTTCGAGATCGTTGCGGCGGCCGCCGCCGGCGCAGGAATCAATCATCATTCCCGGATGACGGCGGCGCAGTTCATCCCAAAAGGCCAGATAGCCGCAGACATATTTGTTCTCGGTGATGCCCTGCCGGTCCTCCGTATCGTTGGCCCGCCAAGATGCGAGCGGGTCGATGTTGAAATCCTGCCGATACAGATCAATACCCTGCTCGGTGATGATCTGGTCGACACGATTGACGATCCAGTTCCAGGCGTCGGGATTTCCAAGGTTCACCACACCCCCCTTCGCTCCGCCGAAAATCCATTCCGGGTGGTTCAAGGTCAGCCAGGTGTTGGGTGTGGCCCGCTCCGGCTCGAACCAGACAATCAGCTTCATTTTCCGGGCGTGGACGTAATCGCTGATCGCCTTGATGCCCCTGGGAAACCGTTCCGGATCAACTTCCCAGGTGCCGGTTTGGAACCAATCGGCGCAGGGATACCAACCGGCGTCCATCCACCAGTAATCGGGTTGGATGCCTTCCTTGGTCAGTGTGTCGACGAACTGCTTTTCAGAGGTTTCGCTGACCTTGAGACCGGGAAAAAAACCGCCACTGCAAAAGGTCAACATGGGCGCAAGCGGTTTGCCGTCCGGTCGGGGCGAGTTGTGGGCGAGCATCCAACGCCGCCAGATGTTTTGGGCGCGGATGCGGTCGCCCTGGTAAAACTGCAGCACGACCAGCGGCGAGCGGACTTCCTCACCCGGCTGCAGCGTGAAGCGGGTCAGTTCCTGTCCGGCGCGCACGCGCAAGGTGGCGCCCCCGTCGCGCTCAAATCGGGCCGACCACTGACCGGGCCAGCCGACCGCGACGAGCACCCCGCCACCGGGCATCTCCACGTTCCAGTAAGGGAACTGGACGTTGGTGGATTTTCCGCCCGTCGGGGCGAACTGTTTCGCAGCGTTGGGCCCCAGCACCTCGGTCAGAGGCTCGTAGCTGTCGGCTGTGCAGAAATCGCCCCGGGTATGGTGAAGCGTGAACTCGCCGTTGGCCGGGCGGACAAAGCCGACATCGATGGCCTGGATGCCGGCGAGGATCGGCGTGCTCCGGTCGCCCGTATTTTTGAAATGGAGCGTCCACTCAACCGTGGGGAAATCCTGATACTCGACACCGACGCACCGGAGGACCAGGCCCGTCAGGGGATCAGTGTAGGTGAGCGTGTGTTCGGTTCGTCGGTCCTCGAGCTGGCGGGTGGCCCGCTTGAGTGCCCAGGTCTTGAGCAATTCCGCGGAAGGCTTGCCGTCATAGGCGAAGGAGAAAAAAGGCTGGGGGTCCCTCGCTTCCGGCCCGGCGGCAAACCGGGCCGCCAGCCATTGCCGCGACTCGGTTGTTTCTGCGGGGAGGGGAAAGGCGGCTCCGGGCGTATCAGTTGTCAGCAACCCCGCTGCGGCCACAAGACCGAGCAGGCTGACAGGAAACTGGCCCGGACGCGAGGGGACGATGGGGGAGGGTAACATGGGGATCTTTGGAAAGATTAGGCCTCGCGCAAATAATCAAGTCTGTAGCTCGGCAGGAGTGAAGGCTGGTGGGCCCACAGGGATTCGAACCCTGAACCAAAGGATTATGCTTACCACTTCGGCTTTCGCCGCCGGAGTCTGTGACCGAATCCGTGCGTGGTCTGGACCATGCCTTCACCCTGCCGCTGCCGGTTTAG
>CAJBES010000105.1 GCA_903952145.1 uncultured Opitutaceae bacterium
CTTTCGTCGGCCGCCTGCTTGCAGGTGCTCCCTGGTTTAGGCCGCGAGCAAGCTCGCAGTCTACGTGTAGCCGCCGCATCTGGCTAAACCGAAAATGCTCTGGCCACTGTTGTGCCTCCCCTTGTCCGGAAAATCTAAGGCTCTGGCGCGCACCCAAAACAAAGGCCGCGCCTGGGCAGGCGCGGCCGGAGATTGAGCCCCAAGACCGGGCGTTTACTTTTTCTTCTTCTTGGGTTCCACGACGGGCAGGAAGGGATCCTTGCCGTCGCGGTAGCCGGGCAGGTCGCTGCGGTGCATCTGCAACTGCCGCACCTGCTCGGAGCTGAAGACCTCCTCGATCGGAGCGCCGTCGGCGCTCACGGTCTTGGCCGTGATGAAGATGATCAGATTGCGCGTCTGCTCGTTCTTGCTGTCCGAGCGGAAGAGCCGGCCCAGCAGGGGAATTGATCCGAGGATGGGCACCCTAGTCTGGCCGTTCTGGATGGTGTTTTCAATCAGGCCGCCGATGCCCATGGTGAAGCCGTCCTTGAGGGAGACCTGCGTCTTGGTCTTGCGTGTGGTGACGATGGGGATGTTGGCGGTGCCGAAATTGGCCGACTCGCTGGAACTGCTCACCTCGGGCTCGAGGGTCAGCTTGATGAAACCGCGGGCATTCACCTGCGGGGTCACCTTCAGGATGATGCCGATGGGGCGGTAGTCAAAACCGCTGACCTCATAGGTACCGCGCTCGGCGTTGTAGGTGTAGCGCGGGATGGGGAATTCCTTGCCGATGTTGATCTGCGCCTCGGTGTTGTTGAGGGTGACCACGGTCGGGTTGGAAACGAGCTTGACGTCGTTCGTGGTCTTCAGGGCGGAAAGGATCACACTGAATTCGGAAGCCGAGAAGACCGCCGAGGCCATCCGGTTGGTGCCGCCGGTGTTGGCCAGGCCCGCGAGATTGGTGATCGCATTGGAAGCGGTCGTCGAAAGATCGTTGACCAGAGTATTGGTCAGTGAATTCGAGGTGCTGCCGGAAGTGCCACCCGTAGTGCTGCCCGTAGTGCTGCCTGAAGTGCTGCCCGAAGTGGTGCCCGTAGTGCCGCCCGTAGTGGTGCCCGTAGTGGTGTTTGTAACAGCATTCGTATTCCCACCAGTATACGTATTAGCCGCTGTAAAAGCGGGAGCCGTTCCTGCCATGGTCGTAGTGCTGGTCACACTGGACGGCAAGGTTACGGTGCCGGCGGGGAGGGTCATGGTTGTAGGCATCGAGACCGGGTCAAAGCCGCTCAAATACGTGACAGCATTCCCTGCAGTCGTGCCAGTGGTCGTGGAATTGTTCGTGCCGCTCGTCGTGCCATTGTTCGTGCCAGTGGTCGTACCAGTGGTCGTGCCGTTCGTCGTGCCAGTGGACGTGCCACTCGTTGTGCCATTGATGGTAGAGTTGGCCGTATTCGAGCCGTTGGAGTTTAGCGAAGTGGCTCCACTGTTGTTGTTCACATTATTGCCATCCGTGCGGGTCTGGCCGCGGGTGCGGTCGAAGGTCTGGCTGAGCCCTCCCGCCGTGAGTTGCATGCCGTTGAGCGAGGACCAGTTGACGCCGATGTTCTTCACGTCGGAGTTGGTCACCTCGACGAACTTGGACTCGATCATCACCTGGTCGGTCGCCTTGTCGAGTTGCTCGATGATGGGGCGGATGCGGTTCATCTGCGAGGGGCGCTCGGTGATGACGAGGGCGTTGCTGCGGCCGTCCACCACGAGTTTGCCGCCCTTGCCGGCCTCCACCAGCGAGGTGAGCGTCGGCATGATGTCGACGGCCCGGGCATAGTTGAGGACGAAGACCTCGGTCGTGACCGGCTCCAGCTGCAGGCTCTCGTTGCTGACGATTTTGATGATATTGCCTTCCACGATGTAGCTGAAACCCACGGGCGTCAGCACGACCTGGAAGATCTGCCGCCAGGAGACGTCGCGCAGCTTGATGGAGGTGCGGCCCGTCAGCGTGTCAGGCACCACGAGGTTGAGCTCAAAGAGGTCGGCCACATTGCGCAGGATGTTGCGAATGTCCTCATCGGGGAAATCCACCGAGAGGGTGTCGGCACCGGAGGCATCCTTGCCCTTGGTCGCGGACTTGGCGGCGGCAGCGTCATCCTTGATGACGAGTTCGGCGGCGGGCTGGACGGTGGTCGCGCTCTGGTCCGCCGGGGCGCCCTGGCTCCACGCGCTCGGAGCCAGCAGGACGGCGATCAACAGGGCGGACGGGGTGAAGGAATTTGTTCTCATGATTTCTTTCCTGGTTTGATGGGCCGGGTAATTTCTTCGCGGTTAAGGCGGAGGGTAAAGGTGGTGCGGGTGATGGCGGTGACATCCAGATCGTAGTCGGCACCCTCATAGGTCACAGTGAGGCGGTCACCAACCTTCAGCCGCTTATGGCCGAAGAGCAAAATGGGCTCGCCACCAATGATCAGAATGCCGGAGGGTGCGAGCCTGTCGGCGAGGGTCACCAGCACATTGCGGTCGCCCACGGGGCGCAGCGGGGTGCCGGCGGCGATCGCCGCGGCCGCCGCGGCCTGCTGCGCCTTGACCTCCTCGGGATCGGGCTGATCAAACCCCACCGGGTTGAACGGCACCACCAGATCGGCCGGTTTTTCGGCGAGGACACGTGGCTGGATGAGCCGGTCCGCGAGTTCCACCGCGACGGCCCGCTGCTGCGGGGGCACGAGGTCGGATTTCTGCGCCAGCGCGGGGACCACGCCCGGGAGGGCAAGGACGGTCGCCAGCAAGAGGGTCCGGGCCGGGGATTTCATGGCGCGCCGAGCAGTTCGAGGTTGAGGGTGAGTTTGGTCGCGTCCGACCGCATGCCGCCGGAGTTGGCGGCCTCGTCAAAGGGCGCCAGGCTGACCGACTTCACCCGGGAATAATGCGTGCCACTCTCCACCCGGCGGAGAAATTCCAACACCTGCTGGTAGCTGCCATGCAGGGTCAGGCTGAAACCCACCGGGATTTTCTCCGTCTTGGGGCCGCGGCTGGGCGCGGTGGTCTGGCGCAAGTCGAGGAACGTGATGCCGGTCCCGGTTTCCAGCTTGTAGAAATACTGGAGGTTGTCCGCCAGCTGGCCGACCCGGACGAGACGGCCATCGATTTCCCTGGTCGCCGCGGAAACCCGGGCCAGCTGTTCGGGCAGTTGCGCGGAATTTTTGATGTTGGCGGCCAGCCGCTGGCCTTCGACCGCCTTTTCCTCCAGCAAGGTGGCGGCGGCGGGGAGCTGGTCGCCGCGCAAATAGATGGTGCCCGCCAGCAGCAGGCTGAGGGCGACTGCCCCCGTGACCACGGGGTTCTTCTTGAGCAAGGCGACGACCTGTTCGTTCGAAATGGCCATGGGATTACTTCTTCGCCGCCCCCTTCAGCTTGAGTTCGACCTCAAACGCCAGCCGGCCGGTGGTGGGGATGCGGTTGAGGTTTTTCAACTCGACCGTGTCAATCTTGCGCGCGAGCTCTATGTCCGCCCGCATCTGGTCAACATAGGCGGAGGCATAACCGCTGGCCATGTCGGGTGCACCACGAACCGTGCCGCGCAAGATCAGCGTGGTCTCCCGCAGATCGAAAACATCCAAGGCAATATTTTTGGGCAGGGTCTGGCCGATGCGCAGGAGCAGGTCCATGACGACCGGCCGGGCCTGCAGAAATGCATCAATTTCAACCAACCGCTTCTCCTCGGCCTGAAAGCTGGTGAACAGGGCCACGGCCTTGACGCTGGCGGGTTGGTCGCGGGCAATCTGCTCCTCCCAGGTGGCAATCTGGGAATTAAGGATGCGCAGATCAAATTCCTGCTTGGCCAGATACCCGAACAGGGCGAGCGTGACAACGAGCGCGCTGCCGTTGACAAAAAAGCTCGTGCGCACGGCCTTGATATCCGGCAGCCGCTCGTAGTTGCGGAAGTTGGGATGCCAGGCGGGCGCCAAGTCGGCCGTGGCGGCGTCAGACTTTTTCAGCAACGACAACATGGGCAACGGGGGTGGCGGTTTCGTAACGGGCCATCAGGGCCAGAAGTCCGAACCAGTGCGCATTGAGCACCGGTTTTGCCGCTTCGGCGACGGTAATCCCGTAGGACCCCAGCCAGGGCTCGGAGTCCAGCTTGAGCGGGCTGATGCCCAGTTCCTTGGCGATGGTGCTGTCCAACCAGTCGAGTTTGGTGGGCAGCATGGTCGAAAGCAGCAGACCGACGGACTGGCCGGTCTGGACCTCGTAAAAACCAATCGAAGACTGCAATTCCTTGAGCAGTTTCCTGATGAGCAGCGGGCCCATGCCGGTAAAATCAAAGGTATTGGAATAAAAAAGCTTCCGGGCGGATTCCTCATCCTTCAACCCGAGTTCTTTCTGCACTACCGGGATCATGGATTCAAGCCCCTGGGGAATCGGCCGCGTAGCCTCCACCCCTGCGCTGCCCACAATGAAGGTATTGGTCGCATCCAGCCCGATTTCCAGCACGAGGGTCGGGGTCTTTGATTTGATGAAGGATAAGTAGTTCACCAATCCACCCAAGGTGGAGATGGAACCGTATTCGAGGCGCTCGGGATATACGCCTTTCGCCAACAGGGCATCCTGCGTGGCGATGATCTCTTCGGAGGGCAGGCCGCCAAAGAGCACTTCCTTCTGGGTCGCACCCTTGCTGGCATCGAAATCGGTGCCGTCCTGGGCGTTCAGGACCATCGTCACAAATTTGGCCGGCTCGACGCGAAGCTGCTGGGTGAGAATTTCCTCGAAGTAACCCGGCCCCTTGAGCCGTTTGGGATCGAGGGTGACACGACGCAGGAAACGGCGTGGAGGATAAACCCCGCAACTAGCGTGGAGATAACCGCTGGACGACTTCCTAGGCAAAAGCTGGGTGATCGCTGCAGTCAGCGCCGCTGCATTGTCTGGAATGCATTCCCGCACTTCCTCAACCACAAACGGTGCGGCCGGCGCCGAGGTGCGGGCCAGCCTGATCACATTGTCGTTTTGCTCGACGAAATACCCTTTCGACTTTGCTGAGAATAGCATGCTTGGTAGGCTGAAAAGCAGGCGGTGGTGGTGAGGGAGGGCAGGCCGTCTAGGCCGGTGAATCAGTCCGAGGAGAATCAGCGGTGGGTCGCTGGACAAGCTCCTTATTGCAGAGAGCCGGCCGACATGACAAGATAAAATCCGCCCTTAACCCCTAAACAACTGCCATTTACCTTTTGTTGATATTGGGCGGAAGCGGCGGGCCTCGTTTGCGATAAAAAACCCGCCGGAAGACGGCGGGCTGGGAAGGTGGCAGTCACAGGGATTGCCGGCGTGCAGGTGGTTTATTTCTGCCACGTGCGCTTCTTGTGCCGATTAGCCTTGAGGCGCTTGCGGCGCTTGTGCTTCGACATCTTCAGACGACGTTTCTTTTTCAGATTACCCATGGTGTGTGAAATTATTGGTGAACGCGCAACGTGTTGGGCCGGCGCACCACTGTAAAGCCCGAATTTACCCTCGCACAACCTCGCGCCACGCCCCGACCACCGTAGAAAAAATCAGCTGTCGGATCGCACAATCGGGAAACAGCGGAGCCAGGCAGGCCCCGTAGGCCTGCAGCTGGGGGGTGTATTCCTCCGCCAGCCGGCTCAGCAGGGCCTCGTCGCGCTCTCCGGCCCGGCGCCGATTGGTCTTCCAATCCACGACCCACACGGCGCGACCCGCTGGATCATGCAGCACCAGATCAATCACCCCATCAATCCAGGCATCATCCCGCAGCGGGGCAAAAATTCCCAGTTCCGCCTGGCGTGTCCATTGTGCAACGCGCAATTCGCGCCACGCGGCGCTCGCCCGCAAACGCGCCCACTCCTCGCCCGCGCGCGGGCCAAAGCCCAACGTCGCCGCAGTCGCCAAGGCCCGTTCACCATAGGCCGTCACCGTGTTTTCATCCGCCGTCCAGGGCAAAAACTCCATGGTCTCGTGCCACCAGAGGCCGTAGTCGATGGCCTCCTCCCCCCCTCCGGTTGGCCACGGCTGGTCCAAACCCGACTCATGCCGGGCAGTGCGCGCAAGGTCCGGGTTTTGAGCGAGCTGGTGCGGCAGCACCCGCGCTGGCAGTTTGCCCGCTTCAGACATGACTCCCGCCCCGGCACTCTCACCGCGGCGGAGTGCAGGTTCTGGCACAGCCGGGCCCCCTGCCGCCAGACTCGCACCGGTGAGGATGGGCAAGGTTTGCGGCACCGCGCCCCATAGTCCGACAAAACTCGGACTTTCGCGCTGGGGACCGCCAAAATTATCACCCCATGGCACCACGAGTGTGCGCCGGGCCCGCGTGAGGGTCACATAAAGCAGGCGGGTGAGCTCCCTGATCCGCTCGCGGTCCCGCGCCTCGCGCGTGTCCGCCGGCAGGCTCGCCGCATCAAAAAACACCTGCGGCCCCGCTGGCGCACCCCGCACCAGCTTTAAACCGGCCTCGGGGGCCTTGCCGATGCCGCGCCACAGTCCCAGCACAATCACCACCGGCCATTCGAGGCCCTTCGCCGAATGCGATGTAAGCAGGTTGATCGCCTCTTCCGTCGGCTTGCCCGCCGGCCGGCCGTCATCGATGTGCGCCTGCAGTTCCGCCAGCCATTGCCGCGGGCCCGCGCCCTGCAGGCCCAGCTCAGCGGCCTGCGCAAGCAACCGGTCCAGTTC
>CAJBES010000106.1 GCA_903952145.1 uncultured Opitutaceae bacterium
CGCAGGATGATTCGGTCGCCGCTTGGACTTTCGCGGCAAGTTCGGCGGGACGGAGGAAAAAGAGCCTGAAACGGACCGCGGTGCTGACTTCCGCCACGAAAGCAGCGGCGAGGGACGGCGGGCGACGCAGGCACCCGGGGCACCCTGCCCGCTCAAAGGCCCAGATCACACACCAGTTGGTGAGGGTTTGGGGCCAGGAGTGAATGGGCTTTCGAGGCATGCAAACCCGAATCGTAGCCGGATTGATGCGCTTGGCAAACCCGGCTTGCTCTGACGTGGCACCGAACCCTTTCCTGCGCTAGGTTCGAACATCAGGCTTGGTAAGCCGCCCCCCGGGTTCGATTGTGGCGCAACCGTCAAGGTATTGCTCGGCTGTGCCTGCGCTCCACCTTGACGGTCGCAGTTCGAGCGCGGTTATCGGGTGGCGGTGAATTGGAGTCGATTTTCAGACTGAATCGTCAGCTCAAAATATTGCAGCTCCAGTTGGAATATCTGCGCCGCGCCCGACAATCGCGTGGCCGCTTGACACCTGCTACCCAGGCGAGATGCCGGTAGAGACCGACGAAGGCGAAGGCCGCCCGTGCCGTTGGAACACGCTGTGCGCCTTACACGTGTTGAACGGGTATTCAGCCGGTGCCTGACCCGGATACCGCTGGAAGGGAGGCACCGGACGGAAGGCAGGTTGTAGCTGTTTCAATCGGCACTACGAGAACACTCTATCCTTTCTGACATAGTCGGGAATTGATCCGATGTCTTATACTCTGGACAATAGCAGCGTTTTTTGGCTGAAGTATGAGACATCATGCCACGGACCGTTCCCACTCTCTTTCCGCCTGCGACCCGTCAACTCGCCTCCTTGGGTGAGCGCTTGCGCATGGCCCGGCTGCGTCGGCGCTACTCCGCCGAATCGGTGGCCAAACGCGCCGGCGTCGCCCGCGCAACCCTTTACCGCGTCGAAGAAGGCGACTCCGGCGTCAGCATCGCCACCTACGCCAGTGTGCTTCGGGTGCTGGGACTGCAAGCCGATCTCGATCTGCTGGCGCGCGACGACGTGCTGGGTCGCAAACTCCAGGATTTGAAACTCCCCACCCGCAAGGTGGCTCCGCGCCGCGCGGCGGTCTCAGGAAGAACCTCCTCGACCGGCGCCAGCGTTCCCATTCCTCCCCCATCCTCCGCACTGTCCTCCCCATCGTGAACGCCCGCGCCCGAAAGACTGCCGGCGCCAGCCGGCAACAAATCGATGTCTGCCTCGATGCCGACATCATCGAGGCGCTCTGCCGTGTGGGCACGCTCTTCCACGCGGCCAGCCATGGTCACTCCGTTTTCTCCTTCGCCTACGATCCCGACTGGTTGCGCCGGCCAAACACCTTTGAAATCGATCCCGACCTGCAACTGCACGATGCCGAAAGCTATCCCAGCCAGCCAGCCGGCGTCTTTCGGATTTTCACCGACTCCGCGCCCGACCGCTGGGGCCGGCTGCTGCTTGACCGTCGTGAAACCATCAAGGCCCGCGAAGAACAACGCCTGGCCCGGACACTCACCGAATGGGACTATCTCCTCGGCGTGCATGACAGCTGCCGGATGGGCGCCCTGCGCTTCCGGCGGGACGCCGACTCGCCATTCCTGGACAACGACCGCCATCTGGCGGCTCCGCCCATTACTTCGCTGCGCGAACTCGAAGCCGCTTCGCTGGCGCTCGAAGCGCCGGATGCCGACGAGCAACCCGAGTTCCGCCAATGGCTGACCGCCCTGCTGGTACCCGGCAGTTCGCTGGGCGGTGCCCGACCCAAAGCCAATTTCGCCGACCCGGAAGGAGCCTTGTGGATCGCCAAGTTTCCGAGCCGGGAGGATCGTCGCGACATCGGCGCTTGGGAAATGGTCGTGCATCAGCTCGCCCGGATCGCCGGATTGAACGTGCCCGACACCCAGCTGCTCAGCTTGGGCAGCCGGCATCGGACCTTTGCGAGCCGCCGGTTTGATCGGCTCGCAGACGGCAGGCGGCGCTTCTTCGTGTCCGCGATGACACTGCTCGACCGGCAGGATGGCGAGAACGCCAGTTATCTGGAACTCGCTGAATTTCTCAGCACGCGCGGCAGCCCGGCGCACAAACAGGCCGACCTGCGCGAGCTGTGGACCCGCGTTGTCTTCAATATCCTTGTCTCCAACCGGGACGATCACCTGCGCAACCATGGATTCATTCTGTCGGCGGACGGCTGGCGGCTGGCGCCCGCCTACGATCTCAATCCGAACATCGAACGAAGTCACCACCAGCTGGCGATCGACACCAGCGATCCCACGCCCGACGTGGCGCTCACTCTGGCCACGGCCGGGTTTTACGGCCTGAATGTCACGCAGGCCGGGGAAATTCTCCAGCGCGTGCGGGGCGCCGTCGCCCAATGGCAGGCCGTCGCCACGAACCTTGGTCTGCCGCGCGCGGAAATCGAGCTACTGGCGCAGGCGTTTCCGTCGGTCGGCACTGCGAGCTGAAAATTGACCCGGTAACCGCAAGCAAAGCGATTTGCTCCGCCTGCTTATGCGCCCCTGCCAGGACATCCATCAGTAGCAATGAACAGCACCGGGAAAACGCTCATCCTACGCAAGCGGCCGAGCAATGTTGCCGGCAATCGCGGATTCACTCAGAGCGATTTCATACACCCCACGCCGTTTTCGTGCGCGATTTTCGGAGGAGAAGTGATACACCCCCCTGATACACCCCAGAGCCGTTTTTGAGAAAACTTGGGAGAATTTGAGAAATTCGTTTTTCGGAAAAACTTTCTCAAGTGCGACTCGCACTGTCTCTTAGCGCACATGTGCGCATTTGAGAAAAAATCGGACTTGAACCTTCTCAAATTACGAATGAACTGC
>CAJBES010000107.1 GCA_903952145.1 uncultured Opitutaceae bacterium
AGCTTGGACTTCGCAAAGTCGTCCATCGCGTAGCCGGTGATGACCTCGTAACTGCCGGCGGTCGTCGTGCGCACGGGCATGCCGGCCCAGACATTGGCATCGAAGCCGTAGTGGCCGTTGCTCTTGACCGCGACGGAGTGGATGGTGCCGGGGGTGACGAGGCTGCGCACGTGGTCCACAAGCGCATTGGCGGCGGAGGCGGCCGACGAGGCGCCGCGGGCGGCGATGACGGCGGCACCGCGCTTGCCGACGATTTCGCAGAAGGGGCCCTGCAGCCAGGCGAGGTCGGTGATGACGCGGGTGGCCAGTTTGCCGGCGATGCTGGCGTGGGCGAAGGCCGGAAACATGCTCGGGCTGTGGTTGCCGTAAATGAAGATGTCCTTCACTTCGGTGAGATCGACGCCGGCCTGTTTCGCCAGCTGGGTCTGGGCGCGGTTCTGATCGAGGCGAACCATGGCGGTGAAGCGCTCGGGCGGGAGACGCTTCGCCTGCGACGCGGCGATCATGCAGTTGGTATTGGCAGGATTGCCGACCACGGCGATGCGGGCGTCGGCGGCGGCGACGGCATCGATGACGCGGCCCTGCGCGATGAAGATCTTGCCGTTATCCTTGAGGAGGTCGGCGCGCTCCATGCCGGGGCCGCGCGGCTTGGCGCCGACAAGGAGGCACCAGTTGGCGTCCTTGAAGCCGATGGCGGGATCGGAAGTCTGGACGATGCCCTTGAGCAACGGGAAGGCGCAGTCATCGAGTTCCATGGCGACCCCCTCGAGAGCCTTGAGCGCCTTTTCGATGGGAGCCTCGATCAGCTGGAGGATCACCGGCTGGTCGGGGCCGAACATGGCGCCCGAGGCAATGCGGAAGAGGAGGGAGTAGCCGATCTGACCAGCTGCACCGGTGACGGCGACGCGGATGGGTGTTTTCATGTGGAGGTTGGTTTTATTTGTGAAGCCCGGGAGGGCACGGAGGAAATGGGGATCGTCAGGTTTAAGCGGCGGCGTATGGGGCCGGTAAAATCGCTGATGCGGCGGGTCTTTATTCAGGTAAAGCGTGGGGCAAGGGCGGTGTGCAGCTCGCGCACGAGGTGTTCGGTCGCCGGCCAGTCGATACAGGCGTCGGTGATGGAGACACCGTAGGTGAGTCGATCCTTGGATTGGGGGAAGGCCTGGTTGCCGGCGCCGAGGTTGCTCTCGATCATTGCGCCCATGAGGGAGGTGCTCCCAGCAGCGAGCTGCGCGAGGAGGGCGTGCATGACCTCGGGCTGGCGTTCGGGTTGTTTGGCCGAGTTGTCATGCGAACAATCCACGAGGATGGATTTGGGCAAGCCGGCCTTGGTGAGGAGCGCCTCAGTCTGGGCAAGGTGGGCGGATGAGTAGTTCGGACCGGAGGTGCCGCCCCGGAGAACCACATGGCAGTCGGGGTTGCCCCGGGTGACGATGGCGGCGGCGGAGCCTTCGAGGTTGATGCCAAGGAAGGTGTGCGGCTGACCGGCGGCCTTGATGGCGTTGATGGCGGTGGTGATGGAGCCGTCGGTGCCATTTTTGAAACCGAGGGGCATGGAAAGGCCCGAGGCCATCTGCCGGTGGGTCTGCGATTCCGCGGTGCGGGCGCCGATGGCACCCCAGCAGACGAGGTCGGCGACGTATTGTGGGGTGATGGGATCAAGAAACTCGGTGGCAGTCGGCAGGCCGAGGTCGAGCACATCGCGCAGGAAGGTGCGACCGAGACGCAGGCCGGCAGCGATGTCATGCGAGCCGTCGAGGTGCGGATCCATTACGAGGCCTTTCCAGCCGACCGTGGTGCGGGGTTTCTCAAAATAGACGCGCATCACGATCAGCACCCGGTCGGAAACCTCGCAGGCGAGGGCGGCGAGGCGGCGGGCGTAGTCGCGGCCGGCCTTGAGGTCATGAATGGAGCAGGGACCGACGATCAACAGGAAGCGTTTGTCGTCGGTAAAGATGAGCCGGTGTATCTCGCGGCGGGCGCGGGTGACAAAATCCGCCTGGGCATCGGTCTTGGGCAGCTCTGCCAGCAGGATGGCCGGAGAGGGCAAGGCGCGGGTCTCGACAACATTGATGTCCGAAGTCTTCTGCATGAAGGGCCAGATTGGACGGGCGAAGGGCGGCGGGGCAAGTCCCGCTTCAAACATTACAGGCTTTGCAAGCCGGGCAAAAAAGTGGCCGGCCGCTTACCCCTAAGCGGCCGGCCTTTGCTTTCTGAGTTACCCCAAAACTCCCGCTAGGCGGGAGAAGTAAAATTTGATGAGTTAATAGGTAGGACATTTTTAATGAGCGTCAAGACCTAGTTGGCAAAATCTATCACTTATTTACGTAACCTGATCGTAACAAACATCATTTAAATCTTACGAATCTTGGCGACGTGCATGTTATCACCAATGGCATTCACGGCATGGTTGAGGGTATCGGGAAGTGCGGCATTAAATTCCCTTCAGGTTCAGTTCTGTAATGACTTGCGCAAGCCAGTGGCAGAGGGGGCGGTTTAAGGACGGTGGAGCAATCAGAAGGGCAAGTGGTGACGGACAGCTTTGTGCTGCCGCCAGACGGTGAGAGGGGCTGGTTGTGGCGGTTATTTATTCTACCATGGCCGAGATTTGAGAGCGTTGGAGACCTGCAGCATCGCGGATGACGCGGGGTCGAGGACGGCACGGCAGCTGGGCTGCAGTCACAATTTCCCAGGACGACGGACCGCGGGGTGAGGGCGACGGCGGTGCAGAAGCGCAACCCACAGGTTGCCGCCGAGTGCGGGATGGACCCATGAGGTGACGATACAGTATCTGCTGGAACTCTTCTGCAAAGGCCGGCATGGCGATTCCGGGCCGTAGCAAATGCCAACTGCCCATCCCTGCCCATGCGCGAACGCCTGCTCACCCATTTCAACGCCACCTTCGGCCGCAGCCCCACGGTTATCGCCCGGGCACCGGGCCGCATCGAATTCATCGGCAACCATACCGACTACAACGGCGGCACCGTGTTGGGCGCGGCGATTGACCGCGGCGTTTGGGTGGCGCTGGCACCCCGGGAGGATGGCCTGCGCCGGTTTGCGAGCGCACTGCGCGAGGGCCTCGTCGAACAACCGGCGGACGCCCTGGCCAAGCTCAACGGCGGGGCCAGCTGGGTCAATTACGCCCTCGGGGTGCTGGCAGCGTTGCCGGAGTTCGGGCTGCGCGTACCGGCGGGTTTTGATTTTCTTGCAGTTTCTGATCTGCCCGTGGGCGCAGGGCTCAGCAGCAGCGCGGCCATCGAGCTGGCCTCGGCGCTGGCGTTTCTGGAACTGACCGGCGAGCGGCCGGCACGCGAGACCGTGGTGAAGGTGGGCAAACATGCGGAGAATAATTTTGTCGGCGTGCCGTGTGGCATTCTCGACCAGGGCGTCTCGGGTTTCGGCCGGAAGGACCATCTCGTCTTTATCGACTGCCGCGGGCCGCGCTTTGCGACCGTGCCGCTGCCGGCGGGTGCGCAGTTCTGGATTTTCAACACGCACACCCGGCATGCGCTGGTGGACGGGCTCTATGCGGCCCGGCACCGCGAATGCATGGCGGCGGCCCAGGCTCTGGGGGTGGGGTTGCTGGTGGAGGCGACGCCGGCGATGCTGGCGGCCGCGCGCGGCAGGCTTTCCACCGCGACCTACCAACGGGCGCAACACATCATTGAGGAGATCGCACGGGTGGGCGCCACGGTGCAGGCGCTGGCGCAGGGCGATCTTGCCAGCGCGGGCCGGCTGCTCACCGCCTCGCACCGCAGTTCGCAAAGGCTGTTCGAGAACAGCACGCCCGAACTTGATTTTCTGGTGGATGCTTTGGTGACGACACCGGGTGTCCATGGTGCACGGTTGACCGGTGGTGGATTTGGCGGCGCGGTCATGGCGCTGACCAATGATCAGTTCAGTGAGGTCGAAGCCAGAATCGTGACCAAGCGTTATGAGGATGAATTCGGGGCGTCACCGGATACCCTGCAAACCCAGACCGGCGACGGCGCGTGCGTGGTCCAACCCGGTTCGGCGAGTAGCTGACAGCCGGATAGAAGGCTGTGTTTGGTGCGGTCCGGAAGGAGGGTTTCTCCTCCCGTTGGTGGGTCAAACGAATCCTATCGTTTCTTCAAAGTCTTCAGCTGCTCACTGAGCCAGATCTTGTGCTGCCAGCGGAGGTTTTTGGAAGACATGTCAATCGCGTAGAGACTGTCGTTGGTTTTCGGCTGCGGCAGCCCGAGAATACGGCACAGGTTGAGCGCGAGCCACCTTTCGATTTTCAAGACGACCATTTTCTTGCGCAGGCGTCCCTGGATGTCGCGATTGAGCACCGTGGGAATCGTATTCAACGCCAGTATTTCGTCGATGGCGGTATGGGCCATCTTGATCCGGCCTTCTTCGCTCGCGTAAAAATGCGTCAGGGCGAACACCGTTTTGCCCGGGGCGATTCCCTTCAAAAGCTGGCAGGATTGCACGACCGTCGATCCCGTCCGCACCATGTCGTCGAACAGCACAATATCGTGGCCCTTGATCTCCTCCAGGCGCCATTCGCTTTCGGCGTGGATCTGGATGTCCACTTTGCGTTCGCCGGTTCTCACTTTGTCCAGCAGCACGAACTTCGCTTTGCTCAGGTTGAGACGGTTGCGCATCTCCTTCACGAAATCGCGCGCCCCTTTGTCCGGCGCACACAAGGCCAACCCCTCGCCGTCGGTGCCGTAGCTCACGATGTTCGAGTTCAGCAGGTAATCCACATAGATATCGTAGGGGATGATATTGTAGAATTTCCCCCCAAAAACGTCGTTGAACATCGCCTGCACCGAGTGGGAGTGGTTGTGCACGGTCAGCACCCGATCGACGCCGGCCAATTTGAGCATCTGGGCATACAGTTTCGCGGTGAACAACTGGCCGTCGAATTTCTTCAGGTCCTTTTGATCACGCTCAAAATTGGTTTTCCCGAGATCCAGGCGCGGACCGCGGTCCTGCGCACTGTAATAAAGATCGGGCTCGACGAGGATGACCTCCGCCGCGCCGTTCTCTTTGGCGGCGCGGGCGATCATGAGCGTGCGCATGGCCAGGCTTTGGCGGCTCATCATCAAGCTGCTCGTGCTGACGATGATGAGGCTTTTGCCCTGCAGCTTGTGGCCGATATCGCTGAAGTCCTGCTCGTCGGAAATGAACCGCGGGCAAAACTCCGAGTTGGCAAAGCGCTTCATGCTGATCAGATCAGAGACATCTTCCCGCTGGCCCATGGCAAACGCCACATCAATGGCGAAGGGATCATCCGAGGAATTCCCAACGACGATATATTGTGATGTGGTCATGAGGTTCTATGGGGGAGGGGCTAAAACAGCTCGCCGATCTGCGCGAAATACGCCGCCAGCCAACGGTGGAAAAACAGGAAGTGCAGCGCGCCGGCGATGGCGAGCATCGGGCCGAAAGGCACATGCACACCGAAGCCAAGCGGGGCGGGCTGTCCCTCGGGCGTCTCGGCCTTGGGCGCCACCGGTGAGGCGCGGCCGGCGAGCTTCTGCCAGAGCACCGCGAGCATGAACCAGACGGTGCCGACCATGGCGCCGCCGAACATCGCGAACACGGCGCCCTGCCAGCCGCAGAACGCGCCGATGGCCCCGACGAACTTCACATCGCCGAAGCCCATCGCCTCCTTTTTCAGCACGACTTCGGCCAGGAGTGCGATCCACAGCACGAGACCCGAGCCGATGAACAGCCCCTGGAGCGAGGCGGTCACCGAGCGCAGGCTGTCCAGGGCAAAGACCCCGGCGTGCTGGCCATGCAACGCCGGCACGAGCAGCGACAGGATCAGCCCCGTCACACCGGCGCCGATGGTGAAGGCATCGGGGATGATGAAATGGTCGAGATCGATGAACGTCGCGCCGATGAGCAGGCTGAGGAACACCATCCCGCACACCGCCTTGGCCGGCGGGAAGAGCAGCCAGCAGGCGAGGAAGAGGGCCGCGGTCAGCAGTTCCACCAACGCGTAACGGATGGAGTAAGGGCGCCCGCAGCAGCGGGCTTTTCCGCGCAGGATGAACCAGCTCAGGATCGGCAGATTGTCAGACCAGGCGATGGGCGCGCCGCAGGCGCAGTGTGAACCCGGGGTGATGATGGACCGGCCCGCCGGCACGCGGTAGATGACGACGTTGAGAAAACTCCCGATGCAGGCACCGAGGATGAAGGCGACGGCGGGAAAAAACCAGGGGGCGGCAGCGATGATCTCGGTGTAGGTGGCCATGGGATTAGCGCGCGTGGCCGGCGGTGCGCAGGGCGGCGCTCATCGCGGGGGCGGTGCGGACGGCGGGAACGCCGCTCCAGATTTCGAGGGCCCTGGCGCCCTGGTGCACGAGCATCGCGAGGCCGTTGGCACAGGGGATGCCGTGCGCTTCCGCCTGCCGGAGCAGGGCGGTGCGCGGTGGATTGTAGATCATGTCAAAAACGCTGGCGGGCCGGGGCAGGCGCGGCAAATCAATCGGGGCGGGATCGTTTGCGCGCAGGCCGGCGGAGGTGGCGTTGATGACGAGCAGGCCGGCGGGCAGATCGGCGGGCGGGGCATCGGGCGCAAAACCGCGGAGCGGGATGGTGCCGGCCAGCGGACGCAGGGCGGCGAGCAGCGCCTCAAGATTGGCGGCGGTGCGGTTCGAAATCCAGAGGGAGGCGCAGCCGCGTTGCAGGCACTCGACGGCGGCACCACGGGCGGCACCGCCGGCCCCGAGCAGCAGGATGGAGGCACCGGTGAGTTCGCACTGGAAATGCTCGCGCACCGCGGCGGCGAGGCCGTAGCCGTCGGTGTTGAACCCATGCCAGCCGCGTTCGCTCCAGCGCAGGGTGTTGACCGCCCCGACGGTCCGGGCGGCCCCGTCGATGATGGCGACGTGCTCGAGCGCCAGCACCTTGTGCGGCACGGTCAGATTGACGCCGCGAAACCGCTTCGCGTGCAGCAGACCGAGGGCGCGGGGCAGTTCCTCCGGCGGCACCTCGAAGCGGAAATAACGCCAGGCGCGATAGGCGGCGTCGGTGCGGGCGAGTTCCGCCAGCGCGGCGTTGTGCATCGGCGGGCTCAGCGAGTGCCGGATGGGGTGGCCCAGCACAGCCAGGGCGGTGCCCGGAAAGGACCGGTCCCCGAGGTCGGCGAGGGTGAGGATGGAATCAGGGTCGGGCATCATTCCGCTTGCGCTGGATCTATGGCTTTCGCGGATGGCATCCCGGAGGGAGAAGGCGAAAGAAGAAAGAAAAAAGAGAGGGATGGCTAGGTCGCGTGATGCTGGTGCGTGGACTCAAACTCCTGCACGAAGCCGGCGAAGAGGCGGGCGCGCCCGGTGTCACCCGCGGCGGAGTAGTGGTTGACGAGGTTGCGACAACTGCGGCAGAGCACCTCCCGCACCGGGGTGGGCGCGAGGTCTGCGGCGGTGGGGGTGAGGTTGTTGGCCCGCAGCAGGTCGAGGATCTCAGCGGTGTCGCGGAAGACACCCCGGTCGAACGGGTCCACGAAAAACGGTGCCACCCCGTTGAAGCAGCCGACGACGAAATGCCCGGGCAGGCCGACGGGTTCGAGTTCGAGGTCCAGCCGCCCGGCGACGAGGAGATAGAGCACGCTGAGCGAGATGGGGATGCCTTTGCGGCGGACGAGCACCTGGCTGAGGAAACTGTTGAGCGGGTCGGTGTAGTGCTCGGTGTTGCCGTGGAAGCCCCATTCGTGGAAGAGCACGCGGTTGATAATGCGGCATTGTTCACGCGCGCTGGCGGGTTTGCTGATGAGCTCGCGGCAGCGCGCGGCGATCTGGTCCAGGGTGGCGCCACAGGCACCGAGGTCGAGGTTGGGCGCGACGGTGCGGCTGAGCAGCAGCGCCCCGGTCTCCAGGGCATGGTGGTGGGAGCGGATGAAGCTGCGGAACTCGGTCACCGGGTCGCCGAACTTGAGCTCGGCGAGATACCACGCGGCATGGCGTGCCAACGGGCGGTGGGGGTCATGGGCGACTTCGCGCAGGAACTGCGTGCCGTCTGCGCCGAGCGCGAGGAAGTGCGCGAGGAGGGCCTGGCGCACGCCTGGGGCCGGGTCGTCGAGCAGGCCCAGCAGCGCTGCGCGATCGCGGACACTCAGCATTTTCGTCGCCACGCGCCGAAACGAAAAGGGTTTCCGGCGGGTGGCAACACGTAAACGGCGTGCCGGCGCCAAGGACTTGGCCGCCGTTGGCCGCATCTGGTCCGGGGCGGCGTCAGGATGAACCGGGGCGACGAAGCTCAAACCTGCTCGCGCGTCCCGAAAAGCGCGGTGCCGACGCGCACAAGCGTGCTGCCCGCGGCGATGGCGGCAGCCAGGTCGTCGCTCATGCCCATGGAGAGTTCGCTGAGCGGCGTGCCGCACTGCGCGGCCAACCGGTCGCGGATGGCGCGCAGGTTGGCAAAGGCGCGTGCCGCCACGGCGGGATCATCGGACAGCGGCGCGATGGTCATGAGACCGTCCACGCGGAGATTTTTGCACGCGAGGGCGAGCTCAAGCAGGCGGGGGGCGTCCTCCGGCTCGGCGCCGAACTTGGCGGGGTCATGACCGGCGTTGAGCTGGAGCAAAACCGGCAGCTGTTTGCCCAGCTCGGCGGCGGCGCGGTCCAGATGGTGGAGCAGCTTCCCGCTGTCCACGCTCTGCACGCGGTCGAAGTGGGCGGCGGCGAGCTTCGCCTTATTGGACTGCAGATGGCCGATCAGCTCCCAGGCGATCACCGCGGTGCACTGGGTGCGCTTCTCCACGCCTTCCTGCACGCGATTTTCGCCGACGGCGCGCAGGCCGTAGCGGGCGGCATGGGCGGCGGCGGTGGCGGGATGGCCCTTGGTCACGGCCAGCAGCCCGACCTCGCGGGGATCGCGGCCGGCGCAGGTGCAGGCCGTGGCGATTTGGGCGCGGACAGTGTCGGCCCGGAGCTTAAATTCTTCGTATGTGAGGGACATCAATAAAACCGCTTATAGGTTTGCCTAGCGATTAGGCCTTATTATCTTCGGATCGCAACAGCGGTTGTTATGCAAATCGAAAACTTCAAGATCTTCGCCCACTTGGTTGAAACCAAGAGCTTTTCCAAGTCGGCCAAACTCAACGGCATCACCCAATCCGCGGTCAGCCAGCAGGCGCGGGCGATGGAGCGGCACTTCAAGACGTTGTTGATCGACCGCAGTCAGAAGCAATTTCAACTCACCCGCGAGGGGCAGCGGGTCTATGATCTGGCCAAGGAACTGCTCCACACTTATGACAAGCTCCTGAGCGAATTGCAGGAGATGAAGAAGGTCATCAGTGGCACCATCCGCATCGCGACCATCTATTCCATCGGGCTCCACGAACTGCCGCCTTACATCAAGAAGTTCCTGCGCGATTACCCCTCGGTCAATGTGCGGGTCGAATACCGCCGCTCGAACCTGGTCTATGAGGACATTCTGCACAATTCCGTGGACTTCGGCCTGGTGGCGTTCCCGGGGAAGCACCGGCAGATCGAGGTCATTCCCTTCCGCAATGATCAACTCGTGCTCATCACCCACCCGGAACACCCGCTGGCCAAGCGTACCGAGATCGATGTCCGGGACATGGCGGACTATAAGTTAATCGGCTTCGACCCCGACATCCCGACGCGCAAGGCGGTGGATCATATCTTCCGCGAGCACAAGCTGGAGCTCGATCCGGTGATGGAGTTCGACAACATCGAGACGGTGAAGCGCGCGGTCGAGATCGACCATGGCATTTCCATTGTCCCGCAAAAGACGGTGCAGCAGGAGGTCCGGCAGGGCCTGCTCAAGATTGTGCATTTCAAGGGCAAGGAATTCGTCCGTCCGCTGGCCATCCTGCACCGCAAGGGCCGCGTGCTGACGCCGGCGATGAAGAAATTCATCGAGACGCTCGGACTCGATTTGCCCGCCATCAGCGAGACCTGAAATCCCCGGTGGGCCGGCTGGATTTTGGGAACAAGCTGCGCCGGTCGCGCCTTCCATACCGCATGAAAACCATCCGCCCGCTTTGCACCGTCCTATTGTTGGCCACCGCTGCGCTCCTGCGCGCTGAGCCGGTGTCCACCGCGCCCGCACCGGCTTGGAAGCTGCCGGACCTCGACGGCCGCACGGTCAGTTCCGACCAGTTCAAGGGGAAGGTTGTGGTGGTGGACTTTTGGGCGACGTGGTGTCCGCCCTGCCGCGAGGAGATCCCCGGTTACATCGCGCTGCAGGAAAAATACGGCAGGGACGGGCTGGTGATCATCGGCGTGTCGCTGGACCGTGGCGGGCTGGAGCCGGTGAAAAAATTCGCGGGGCGGCACGGCATGAACTACGTGGTGGTGATGGGGGACGCGGCGATCGTCGAGGCCTTTGGGGGCTTCGATGCCATCCCGACGACGTTCATCATCGACCGGGCGGGCAACCTCCGCGAAAAGAAAACCGGCGCGGTGGCTGCGGCCGCCTACGAGCAGACGCTGCTGAAATATCTGCGGTAAAACCCAGGGACTGGGATCAGGTCCGACGTCTTTTCAGGACGGCGACCGAAGCCCGGCGGCCATGCAAGTGCGGCCGGGGCCAGCCGTGGAGAGGATCAGGCTCCCGGCCGGCGCGAGGGGATTTCACCGGGGGCGGCGGTATCGGGCCCGAAACCGGTGAGGCTGGCCAGTGCGTCGGCGACCTCGCGGTCGCTGCGGCAGCGCGGCACCTTGTTCTGGCCGCCCCACCAGCCGCGGCTGCGCTGCCATTTTTCGAAGCTGCCGGGCATCACTAGGCGCACGACCGGCGGCAGCAGAGCGCCGCCTTTGCGCCTGGTCGCGTAGTCCCCGTTGAGGAGCTGCAGCTGCGCGTCCAGTTCCTCCGCCATCATGGGCCCGGTCGGCGTGGTAACGGTGCCGGGTCGCAGCTCGACCCACCACTCGTGGCGACCGCGCGTCTGGCCGGTGAAGGTGTTCAGGACGAGGGGTGCGACGTGGAAATTGACAATGGTCCAGCCCTGTTTGCGGCAGACGGTGAGCAGGGCATCGGTGACTTCTTTTTCGATGACCTGTTCGCCAAAGGCGCCCAGCTGCAACCGCGTGCGGCCGACGTAGAGCAGGCGCGGCGGCTCGGTCGAGAGGAAGCGCACGACGTCACCAAGGACGTAGCGGGTGAGGCCGGCGGGCGTGGTGAGCAGAAGCGCATAGTCGGTGCCGGTCTGCACGCCCGCGAGCGGCACGACCTTGGGGCCCAACAGCCCGAGCCGGTCTTCGGTGTAGTCGCGCAGAGGTAGAAACTCGAAGAACAGCCCGGCGTCGGCGATGAGCCGCAGGCCGGCGCCGGCGGCGGCGTCTTGGGCGGCGATGAGGCCTTCCGAGGCAGGGTAAATCTCGTGGAAATTCACGCCCGGACCACAGGCGAGACGGAGTTCCTCGGCGAAGGGTGCAAGGGGCACGCCGCTGTGCATGAGACACTCGAGATTGGGCCAGACGGCCCGGAGGTTGGTGGGGTGGGTATGGCCGTTGTCGGCCGCCGCGCGCACGGCGGCCGCGAGGGTGAGCAACCAGTTGGGCATGCCGGCCAGCAGGGTGATGTCGCGGCGGACGGTGTGGGCGGCGATGGCGGCAATCCTGGCGGCCCAATCGGTCGTCCGGGCGATGGCGGAGCCGGGTTCGGAAAGGTGTTTTTCCACCCAACGGGGCAAGCTGAGGGTGGTGATGTCGCTGAGGTCGCCAGCGTAGGCAGGGGTGGCACCGGCTTCCGGCAACAGGGTCAGCGCGGATGATCCGCCGAGGAAGAGGTGGCGGCCGCGAAAAACACCCGCATGGCCGGTGCGGGCGGTGTAGAAAAACAGTGACGCCAGACCCGCGCGGCGAAAGTGGCGGAGCATGCCCTCGGTGACGGGCAGATACTTGGTGCAGCCGTCAGTAGTGCCCGGGGTGACCGCATAGAACGGGCAATGCCCCGGCCACAGCACATCGCGCTCACCGCGCTTCATGCGCTCGATCTGCGGGAGAAACTGTTCGTAGGTGCGCGGTGGCACGCGCGCGGCGAACTGCGCATAGGTGAGGCGGGGCTCAATCCCGTCGGTGCGGCCCTGCGCGGTGCGGGCAAGTCGGTCGGTAAGGTGGCGGAAGGCGCGCTCTTGGGCGGGAACGGCCGTGTGATGCTTCCGCAGGCGGGCGGCGGTGCGCGTCGTCATCAGGCTGGCACCGAAGGTGAACAGGCTTTTGGGAAGAACTGGCATAGCGGCCGCGGGCGGAGCCCCCTTTAAGCAGTCGCGACGCGGAAGGGGCCGCAAGCGTATTCACAGGGTGCGGGAATCCCTGCTGGCCGGTGGCAGGCGGGAGCCATCCGACATCGCGCTGCATTCCGGCGCTGTCACATTTGGTTGCGGGCAACCCGATGGCGCGCCCATGCTCATGCCATGCAGCTGCCACCGGTCATTTACGAGGACGATGCGCTCATGGCGTTTGACAAGCCGAGCGGCCTGCCGGTGGAGAACGACCGGGCGGGCAAGCCGCGCCCCAGCCTGATGGGGCTCGTGCACGTCAGATTCGGC
>CAJBES010000108.1 GCA_903952145.1 uncultured Opitutaceae bacterium
GAGCTCGCGCAGCACCGCGCTGGCGTCGGACCCGGGCGCGGGCCGCAGGCCGGGCTGCTGGTATTCCAGGCTGTATTCCGTGCGCGCGAAGCGCGGCACGGCTTTCATGGCGATCGTATCGAGAGCGAGTTGGCGGCTCATGGCGAAAGGGTAGCAACCATCAGAACGCTTCGCCGCGCAACAATTGGTGTTTGCGCCGCATGTAATGCTCGAAGTTGGCCAGCGACACATCGGGCGGCACGAGGTGATCAACCGACGGGATGAAACCGCCTTCGGCGATCAGCGGCTGGAAGGTGCGCAGGTGCGTGTCGATGGCGGCGAAATCCTTCGCGAGTTCGCGCTTGTCCACGCAGCCCCACAGGCGCAGGTCGCGGCCGAATTTTTTGCGGATGGCCAGCGGATCCATGTCGGAGGCGCGTTCGAGCGGCCAGATGCCGTCGACCCCGGCCGCCATGAAGTGCGGGAGGACGAGCTCGCAGTTGCCGTCGGTGTCGATGATGGCCCATTGCACGCCGCTGGCCTTGAAGAACGCGAGCAGGCGCTTCAGCTGCGGGAGGATGAAGGTCCGGTAGGTGTCGGGGCTGAGCAGCGGGCCGGTCTTCATGCTCAGGTCCTCGTTGATGAAGACATAGTCGGGCCGCATGCCGCGCTCGAGGATGGGCCGCGTGGTCTCGATGGTGAAGTCGGTGATGAACTCCATCATCTCGTGCATCAGCGCAGGCTCGTCATACCAGGCGTAGCTGAGGTTTTCGGTGCCCATCCATTCGCGGGCCCGCCAGTAGTAGCCGAGGATGCTGCAGTTGCGGCCAAGGATGAGCGGGTGCTGGCGCAGACCCCAACCGGGAAGCTGGAACTGCTCCCAGTAGGCCGGGTAGCGGACGGGACAAGACGGACGGAAGCGCTTTTTCAGCTCCTGAAAATCCGCCGGCGTTTTCACCGGGAAGCTCATGAATTCGTTCATGCTGGCGCGCATCCCCTCGGCGGTGCCGGTGATGAGCGCCTTGGAAATGATGCCGTTGGCCCCCTGGATGATCTCGGTCTCACCCTCCCGGCTGAGCACCTTCTCCTCGTAGGGCGGGACCATTTCCCTGAGGCGCACATCGATGTATTCGCGGGGATCCATATTCCAGCGGGCTTCGCCGGTGAACCAGTCCCAGTGCAGGTCGTCGGTCGCGAGGCCTTCCTCGCACCAGCGCTGCTTGGTCTGGACCCAGACACCGACCTCGTGATTCGGCACCCGGTCGACGGGCTGGTAGTTCATGCAGGCGTGGAAGCGTTCAAGTGGTGTCATGGGAAGCAAAGGGAACCGGGTTTGACTGGTTCAATAAGTGCAGCGGCGGGCCTCGTCGGCAAAGGCGTGCAGCAGCTCGGGCTTCGCCTCGAAGAAATGGTCCGAGGGGCTGAGGATGAAACCCCCACCGGCGCCGGCCTCGGCGAAGCAGCGGCGCACTTCGGCCCGCGTCTCCTCGGGGGTGGCGGTGGTGAAGAAGCGGTTCTGGTCGAAGCCGCCGATGAAGCAGACTTTGTCACCGATGCGCCGCTTGGCCTCAGCGAGGTTCATGTCACCGCCCATCGCGGGCGGAGTGAAGGTTTCGAGCGCGTTGGAGCCGAGGGTGACGAGCTGCTCGAGGATCGGCATCATGCCGCCACACGTGTGGTAGGCCACGCGCTGGCCGGCGGCGCGGGCGTGAGCGATGACCTCGCGGTCGTAGGGCGCAACGAACTCGTCGAAGAGCTTCGGCGAAATGACGGTCGAGGAGGCGTCGCCGCCGCCGTGTTCGATGAGGTCGTAACGCGCGCCCTGCATCGAGTCGGCGTAGCGCACCTTGCGGTCGCGCAGGATGCCGAGGAAGGTGTGCACCCACGCCGGGTCGTCGTAGGTTTCCATGATCATCTCCTCGACGCCGTAGAGCTGGCAGGCGTCCTGCCAGCAGCCGGGCTGGCCGTAGAGGTCGAAGCAGTTGGTGTGCCCGCGGATCAGCGCGGTGTCGCCGTAGGCGTCGGCGTGGCGGTTGATGGCGTCGACGTCGCAGAGCGGCTGCGGCGCGAACTCGGCGATGAGGTCGATGTCGGACTTTTCCTTGATGAGGCGCTCGGAGAGCCAGGCGGTATAATCGTTGCTCTGGAGTTCCAGGGTCAGTGTCTTGCGGGGCGTGACAATGGCATGGCGCACCGTGGCGTATTCGCGGCCGGGCATCTCCTGGTGCTCGAAGCGCCAGGTGCTGGAGGTGAGGCGGCGCGCTTCGAGGAAGCCCGGCACGTGACCGGGTTCATATTCGCAGCCGGACCCGGGGACTGGCTTGTGCGCCACGATCCAGGTAATGGGGTCGAGCCCGAAGGTGGCGAAAAATTCGGCCTCGGTTTTGCCCGGCAGGTCTTTGTCCAGGTAGTGGCGCATCACGTGGTGCGTTGTGGCGGGCAGGTGGTCGGCGGGCCGGCGGTCGAGCGCGGCACACAGGCGTTGTTTGGGGGACATGGTTTTCATGGGCAAATAGGCGCGAAAATTGAAAGATTCTGCACAAAACACGCGGGGACCGAAAAATTCTGCACGAAATGCGCGGGGGCTGAAAATTTTCGCCCGGGAAGACGCAGAGCAGAGTTGATTTCAGCGACAGGGCCAACCATCACGCTGGCATGACCTCGATCGAACGTGTGCGCCGTGTCCTCCGCGGCGAGTCCGTGGACCGCCTGCCGGCCCAGCCGATGGCGATGATGTTTTCCGCCAAGCACGCGGGCATCCCATTCATCGATTATACCAAGGATGGCCGCAAGATGGCCGAAGCCCAACTCAAGCTCGTGGCGGACTTTGGACTCGACTGCCTGCTCACCTGTTCCGACCCCGCGCGCGAGGTCATCGACATCGCGGGTGACGGCAGCGTGGACTGGTTCACCGACCAGGGGCCGGCCATCAACGAGGAGCGGGCCGCGCTCGCAGACAAGCTGCGGTTGCGAACCTTCAGGGTGCCCGACCCGTTGAACGGCGGCCGCATGCACGACCGGGTGAAGAGCATCGAACTGATGCGGCAAACCGCCGGCCCGGACATGTCCATCGTCGGCTGGATCGAGGGTCCGCTGGCGCTCGCCGCCGAGTTGCGAGGCCTGAATACGATCATGCTGGATTTCGGGGACGACCCGCGGTTTGCGCACGATCTGCTGGCGTTCTGCGCCGACGTCGCCATCGCCTACGCCCCGGCGCAGATCGCCGCCGGCGCCGACACGATGGGCATGAGCGACGCCGCGGCGGGCCTCATCGGCCCCACGCTTTACGAGGAGTTCCTCTGGCCGCAGCAGAAGCGTGTCTTCGACACGATCAAGCGAAACCACCCCGGGGTGCTCCTCCGCCAGCACATGTGCGGGCGCATCGACCGGCTCTACCCCAAGGCGGCCGAGCTGCCGGTGGACATCTACGAAATCGACTTTCCTGCCGACCTTGCGCTCGCCCGCAAGCTGCTCGGCCCCACCCGCACGCTGGCCGGCAACGTCTCGACCATCACGGACTTGCTCGAAGGCACGCCGGAGCGGGTCTACGAGGCCTGCCGCCGCTGCCATGAGATCTGCGGGCGTTACTTCATCGTCGGGGCAGGTTGCGAAATCTCGCCGCTCACCCCGCCGGAGAACGTGCGCGCGATGATGGCCTATGCCCGGGAACACCAGCCGGAGGATTACGGGAAGCGCTAGACTGGTGGCGCCGCGATGCATGGCGGGTCAGGTGGTGCCCTCCACGAGTTCCATCGCGATCTTTGCCCAGGCCCACAGCCGGTCGGGCCGGCCGGCGACGGTGGAAATGTCCTTCATGACGATCTCGACGTGGCCGCCGCGGGTGCAGGCGAGCATGTGCCGCAGCTCCTCGCGGACCTTCGCGGGATCCCATGAATCAATGGCGAAGCAGGCGGGGTTGGGCTTGTAGCTGAAGACATAGTCCGCTCCGACCGCGGCTGCCGCCCGGTCCATGTGAATGCGGTAGTTCATGGAGATTTTGCGGAGATTGGGGATGCGCCGCAGGATCTCCATCTTGGTGTCGAGGACCTCGCAGCAACCGTAGTAAACCAGACCCCAGCGCGCGAGCCAGGGCAGATCGTGCTGCAGCGCGAAGTCCCAGTGCATCCCGGGCGAGACCTCGGTGAAAATCTGCGCATTGGAACAGCCCCACATCTGCGCGGGCGGGGCGCAGCCGTTGTCCGACCCTGGCGCCGGCAGGGTGGAACCATAGCCGTAGGCCCCGGAGCCGATGCGGTTGTTGCTGCTGTTCAGCATGAGCAGGCCGTGCGCTTCCATCTGGTCCAGTTCCTTCAGGTAGGCCGCCACGATGCGCCGGACGGCGGCATGGATGACCTCCGGTTGCTCAATGAGGTCGACCAGCGCCTCCTGCACCCCGTAGAAGGTGACCAGCTTGTCCCATGGTGAATACCAGTTATTTTTGATGCCCTCCGCGCGCACCGGCATGATGCCGGCGAAAACCTCGTTCATCGCGGCAAGGCGTGCGGCGGTATCCGCCCGGTCCACGGTCACGACCGGATCCTTGATTTTGGCGACATCCGCGAGACACGTGATCTGCGGCTCGTAATGCTGGGAGGTGATGCCGCCATTGGTGATGTTCAGCAGTTCCCCCTGCCGCACGAGGCCGAAGCCCGTGCTGTGCCAGGCGATGGGGCACGGGATGTAGTCGCTGACGACCATGTCCCCCGGCAGATGCCGCCATTGGTAGAGGGTGCGGCGCAGCTCCACTTCGAGGTTGCGGGTCCAGGCAGCGCGGCAGCGCAGCACGAGCTCCGGGGTGTCCGCGCTGAACTCATGCCACGGAATCTCGGTGATCCAGACCATGGGCCGCTCGCTCCGGAGGTCGTTGAGCCGGCCCCAGAGGCGCGCTTTTTCGCGCTGCCCCGGCAGGGCGGCGATGATCGCCACTTGGGCGGCGAGGTCGCGCAGGATGTCACGGTCGTCGGGGTGGACGGTGAGGGCGGTATCAGGCGCGGTATGCATGGGTTCAGGCTTTCAGTTTCAGGGTGGTGAGCTCGTTCCACGCGGCGAAGACCTCGCGGACATTTTCCGGCCGGGCGGCGGGGCCAAACTCACATTGCGCAATGCAACCGCCGTCGCGCCAGAGGTGTTGGTGCACTTTACGGACGGCGCGGTCGATGTCGGCCGGCGTGCCCTCCGGCAGCAGGTGCTGGCGGTCGATCTCACCCCAAAAAGTGATGCGCCCGGCATGGGGCGCAAGCATCTCAGCGCCCATGCAGAAGAGCTGGGAGTTCACCGCATCGATGCCGATCTCCACAAGGTCGGGATAGATGGAGGCGATGTAGCCGTCGGAGTGCATGAATAATTTTTTGCCGTGACTGTGCGCGATATGGGCGTAGTCGCGATACATGGGCTTGAACAACTCCCGCCAGAGCCGCGGGGCGATGAGCAGGGAGCGTTGCGAGCCCCAGTCGTCCATGAAGCGCAGGGCATCCACGTCGGTGCGCGCCCATGCCTCGAAAACCTCACAGTAGAAGGCGTGCAGCTCGCGCATGAAGGCGTGCAGCTCCGGCTGTGGATCGGCGAGGTCGACGTAGAGTTCCTCGGAGCCGCGCAGGAACTGCAGCTGCTCGAAGGGCCGCGGGCAGGCCATGGCAAGGGCAAACCGGTCCGTCGCGGCGCAATCGCGGTTCACCGCGTCGCGGTCAAGCGTGAGCCACTCCCGGGGCACATGGATGCGCGCGTGGTCGGCCGCCCAGTCGCGCACCAGCGGCTCCTTCACTTCGCCGATGACCCCGTGCTGGATGTTGACAAAGGTGCAGCCCCATTCGTCCGTGAATTCGCCGATGGCATAGGGTGCGCCGTGGGTCGGGGCGGTGGCGCGCTCGTGGCCGGCAATGGCGATGAAATCCGGCGGAAATTCGCGCTGGATCGCAGCGAGCTCGGCGGGAAACTGCTCCGCCGCGATGGGGAGAACCCAAAGGTCGCGGGCTGCGCGGGGCGGTCCGGCGAAATCCAGTGTCTGGTGCACGATTTCACGTGGGGTGGTATTCATGGTGAAAAGCGGGTTCAGGCGGCGGCGGTCCAGCCGTCGCGCCGGTAGGCGCGGACGGCATCAAAGAGCGCGACCGTGTTGGCCGGCGGCACGTCGGGCTTGATGTGGTGGTCGGGGCCGCAGATATAGCCGCCGCCCTCGCCGAGGGCGTCGATGCAGTGGTTGACCTCGGCCCGCACCTCCACCGGGGTGGCGAAGGGCAGCCGTTGCGTGCTCACCCCGCCGAAGAAGGCCAGGTGCCGGCCGTATTCGCGCTTCAGGGCGCGCGCGTCCATCGGCAGCGTGTGCAGCTGCACGGTTTCCCAGACGTCCATGCCGAGGTCGATGAGCTCGGGCAGGACCGGGGTGATGTCGCCGCAGGAGTGAAACCACACAAACTTGCCGCGGCTTTTGCCGAGCGCAAACAGGCGCGCGAGATGCGGTTTGAGGAAACGGCGCCATAGCGCGGGCGAGATCATCAGGCCACGCTGCGTGGCAAAGTCGTCCGCGAGACAGAGGATCGGCAGGTCGTCGCCGCAGGCGTCGAGCAGGCGCACGCAATAGTCATGCGTGAACTGAAAGGCGCGTTCAAGCACCGCCTCGATGAGCGCCGTCCCGTCCATCAGATGCATCAGCGCCGTCTCCAGGCCGAAGAGGTCGCATGCGCGGCAAAACACCGGCTGCCAGTAAGGGCCGCGCAGCGCGTAGTCGCGCAGGCGCCGTGCGTTGGCGGCGGCGGTCGCATAGTCGTAGCGGGCGGGATCAGGCCACGGGTAGCGCTCGATCTCGGCGAGACTGGTGACCCCGGCGAGGGGGTTGAATCGCGCCGTGCCGTAGTCGCCGGTGTTGGGTGTGCCCCACTCCGTGTAGAGCCCCTCGAGCACCTCGGGCCGCTTTTCACCGGCGTAGACGGCATAAATCTCGCGGCTATCAATCCCCAGCCGGTCCATGACCGCCGCCTCGGGCAGGCCGAGGTGTGCCGCAATCTCCGGTTGGTTCTCGATGCAGATGACTGCGGTCGGGATCCGATCCACCGGCTCGCGCCGGATGGTCGCCAGTATGCGTTCGCGCGAAGTCATGGGAGCATGAGCTGGTCGATGTAAGCGTCCTCGAAGCCGGGTTGCAGGTTGAGCTCGATGGATTCCATGCGCGTGCAGGCCCCCTGCATCTCTGCGAGGAAACTGCGGTCGTTGAGCGCGAGGAAGGCGCCGCCCAGCGAGGTGTTGCCCACCACTTGGATTTGCGCGGGCGTGAAGCCGGGCAGCAGGCCGCAGCCGATGGCGTGCCCCAGCGAAAGATGCATGCCGAAGCCCCCGGCCAGATAGAGCGTCTTCACGTCGGCGGACGCCACCCCCAGCAGACCGAGCAGGGTGTTGATGCCGGCGGCGATGGCGGCCTTGGCCTGCAGCAGCCGCGCGATATCGACCTCGGAGATCCACACCGGCCCCGATGCCCCGCGGGCGTGCAACTGCAGTTTCTTGCCGTATTCGTCGGCCTGAACCACCGCACCTGCGTGTCTCACAAACCCGTCTGCGAAACGACCGTTGGTTTGCACGATGCCGTTGCGCCGGCCTTCCCAGAGAAAATCCACATAGGCCGAGCCGCAGAGGCCGATGGGTTTGGCGACGTCGCCGATGACGCCAAGTTCGGCCGTGAAGGGGTCAACGTGCAACGTGATGCGCTCGATGGCGCCCTTGACGCCGCGGGTGCCGCTCGTGAGGCCCGCGCCCTCGAAAGCCGGGCCCGCCGCCGTGGCGCAGCCGATGAGGCGGTCGCCGATCTTGGCAATGATCTCACCGTTGGTGCCCACGTCCACCAGCAGCACCGGGCCCTCGTCGTATAGCATGCCGGTGGCAACGAGGCCCGCGGCCAGGTCGGCCCCGACATAGGCCGCCGGTCCGGGCAACAGATGCACTTTCGCCCCCTCACCCCCAAAGCTGAGGCCGATTTCAGCCGGCGCGTAGGTGCGGTGATCCAAAAATACCGCCGCGAACGGATGCACGCCCAAGGAACTCGGGTCCACACCCGCCAACAGGTGCTGCATGGTGGTGTTGGCGGCCACGGTCATCACCCCGACGGCAGCCAACCTGATCCCGGCCTCGGTGCACGCCTCGGCCAGCAGCGGCTGGATGGTCTCAACCGTCACCGCCTGCTGTAGTTGCTTCACGGCGTCGGGATTCTGATAGCACATCTGGATGCGCGTGAGCACGTCCTCGCCAAAGCGGATCTGCGCGTTGAAAGCCGAAGCCTCCGCCAGAACCCTGCCCGTTGTGAGGTCGGTCAACAGGAGCGCGACCGTCGTCGTGCCGATATCCACCGCCGCACCGATGCGCGCTGTCGGGTCCAGCGGATCACTGGCCCAAGGGACGTTAATTTTGAACTCCGCCACGACGGCTGGCTCGTGCTTCAACAGTGAACGGGCAGGCAGGACCACGGTAGCCTCGCCGTCCTCGGCCAGCCGCAACTGGCAGGAACGCAGGAGGTTTCCCGCAGCAGGCATAACCATGACGCCGTCTGTCGTGCGCCTCAATTTTCCGGCCCGGAGTTCTACCTCGCAACCACCGCACAGGCCGCGACCGCCACAGCGGGTATTGAGCGGGTGGCCGCGGTGGGCCAGCAACTCGGAAAGTGGCAACTTGGCGTCGCCGGGAGCCACGCCGATCTCGGAGCGGCCGTCGGGGGTTTCAAGGTGCAGGCGGGTGCTCATGGAAACAAAGGCTCTAGTGCGACGTGGTTGAGGGTCGTGCGCAACTCCTGCCGTATAAAAATTATCTCCCGGTGATGAGTGCCACTATTAGAAAAATGCCGCACCGGACGGATCTTGGTTTTAGTGACCACACATGTAATCACGCCTGTATTAGACAAATAGGACATGGAAATTAGGAATCCAATATGGTGTCACCCATTGTTTTAAGACTGTAAGTCAGCCATGCTAGACGCTGACAACGCATGCTACATGTAAAACTTGGGAATAGTTGTGTGCACAACGGGATAAACCGCAGGCTTCGCATTTACTTAAGCTCCATGGACGTCCTATTAGGATACGTATGCCCTTGGCCCACTCATCTGAATAGTTGAGTGAACAGGGGGATATTTAGTGGTCTTCGTATTTACATTGGCCCTGTGGCCCTCTAACAAAGAAATCGTATGCCCCTACTCACTGATCTAACTGCCGCCGTAGCCGCCGGAAAGCGGACTGACACCGTGCGGATAACCCAGGAACTCATCGCGGCCGGCACCGGCCCCGGGATTATTGTCGAGCAGGGCCTTGTGCCCGGCATGGCGATCGTCGGCGAGCAGTTCAAACGCAACGAGATATTCGTCCCTGAGATGCTTGTTGCTGCACGCGCCATGAAGGAAGCGCTAAAGCTCCTTGAGCCCCTGCTCGCCGCCGCGGGGATCAAGCCGAAATACACCGTCATTGTTGGCACGGTGCAGGGCGATCTGCACGATATCGGCAAAAACCTCATCTCCATGATGTGGCGGGGCGCAGGCTTCGCCGTCGTTGACCTGGGCACCAACGTGAGCCCCGAGAAATACCTCGCGGCTGCGCTGGAACACAAGGCCCACATCGTCGGCCTTTCCGCCCTGCTCACCACCACCATGCCCGCCATGAAGGAGACTGTGCGCATCCTCAGGGCTGCCGGCCTCACCAACACCAAGATTATGATCGGCGGAGCGCCGATCACACAGGCCTTCGCAGACGACATCGGAGCCGACGGTTACGCCGCCGACGCCGGCACAGCTGTTGACGTGGCCAAAAAACTCGTAGGCGAGACGGCCTGAGCCGCCTTGGTCTGCGCCCTTTGGTGAGGCGCTCTCATGAATATCACATCCATGACCGGATGCGAACGCGTGAATCGTATGTTCGCACGGCAGGACCAGGACCGCGTGCCGCGGTGCGATGCGTATTGGCCGGAAACCATCGCCCGCTGGCAGCGCGAGGGGCTTCAGGGGGACCATAACGACGCGCTGCGGCTGCTCGGGGCCGACTTCCAGCCGCTCTGCTGGTCCTGGCCGGCGCCGTTCCACGGCCAGCGCACAGTCCTGACGCAGGACGCCGAGACCGAAACCGTGCGCGATGCCTGGGGCGGCGTCGCGCGTTTCTGGAAAGGGCGCTCCGGCACGCCGGAACACATCAGCTTCGGCTGCGACACCCGCGAAGTGTGGGATAAAACCTACCGTCCGGCCATGCTCGCCGCGCCCATCCAGATCGACACCCGCCTCGCCGCGCTTCGTTTTCAGGATGGCCGCCGCCTAGGAAAATGGACGCACCTCAGCGGGGTCGAGGGCTTTGAAGCCTTGCGCCGGCTCATCGGCGACGAGGCCTGCCTCATCGCGATGATCGAGGATCCTGACTGGGTCCGCGACATTGTGCGCGTGCACACCGACATCGTGCTCCGCACCTTCGAGGCCGTGCTGGCCGAGGGCGCGCAGCCCGACGGCCTCTGGATCTACGGCGACATGGCCTACAACCACGCCACCATGTGTTCCCCGGCAATGTATCGCGACCTCGTTTGGCCCGACCACAAGCGCATGGCCGACTGGGCCCATACACGAGGCATGAAGGTCATCTACCACACCGACGGCTGCGTGAGCGGCGTGCTCGATCTCTACGTCGAGGCCGGGTTCGACTGCTTCCAGCCGATTGAGGCCAAGGCCGGCATGGACATCCGTAAATTTGCCCCGACGCACGGTTCCCGACTCGCGATGTTCGGCAACATCGACGTCATGAAGATGGGCACCAACGACCTCGATCTTATCGAGGAAGAGATCCGCACCAAATTCGCCGCCGGCATGGCCACGCGCGGCTACGCCTACCACTCCGATCACTCCGTCCCGCCCCAGGTTAGCTGGGCCACCTACAAGGCCATCATCAGTTTCGTCGAACGTTACGGCCGCTACTGACCCGCCCATGAGCCCTTCCGCCATCCAGCCCTTTCGTCCCAAATGGCGCGGGACCATGACCGAGCGCGAGCGCTACCGCGCCCAGCTGCACCACCAGCCGGTCGACCGGTGCTTCAACATGGAGTTCGGCTACTGGGACGACAATTTCAAGCTCTGGCCGATGTTCCGCGACCACGGCATCACCAACAATGATGACGCGGATATATTCCTGAATTTCGACCGCACCGCCCGGGTCGGTGCCCCGTGGATGTTTCCTTGGTTCCCGCCGGAGGAATTCTCCCGCACCGCCACCACCCGCATCCTGCGCAATGGCGACGGGCTCATCGCCGAGGTGCCGCTCGACGGTCACGACACCATCCCCCATTACCTTGAGGCCACCGTGAAAACGCCCGCTGACTGGGCCCGCGTGAAGGCCGAGCGCTTCGACCGCCAGCATCCCCACCGCAAACCCGATATCGCCGCCATCCTCCGTGAGCACCCGGCCGATCGCGACTACCCGCTTGGGGTGTGGTGCGGCTCGATGATCGGCAAGGTGCGCGACATGCTGACGGTCGAGGGCCTGGCTTACGCGGTTTACGACTACCCCGAAATGGTTGAGGACATCGTCGAGACCTCGTGCCTTCTCGTGGAGGATTTTCTCGACGCCGTCCTGCCCCACGTGCCGTTTGACTACGCGGGCGGCTGGGAGGACATCTGCTACAAGAGCGGCCCCCTCGTCTCGGTCGGTTTCTTCCGTGACGTGGTCGTGCCCCGCTATAAACGCATCAGCGCCAGGCTGCGCGCCCACGGCGTGGACATCTGGTGGATCGACTGCGACGGCGACGTGCGCCCGCTCATCCCCCACTTCCTCGCCGGCGGCGTCAACACGATGTTTCCCTGGGAGGTCAACGGTTCCGGCCATCCCGGCGAGTCGCTCGACCGGTGGGGGCCCGAGCTGCGCATCATGGGCGGCGTGGACAAGATGGTCCTCGGTCGCAACCGCGCCGAGATCCGCAGTTGGCTTGAGTCCCTCGCGCCCTACGTGGCGCGCGGCGGCTTCATTCCCTTCTGCGACCACCGCTGCC
>CAJBES010000109.1 GCA_903952145.1 uncultured Opitutaceae bacterium
AACCGGCTCGTCGACATGGGCATCAATTCACCAGCGGCCTTCGAGGGCGTCGAAGTCGGCGACCTGGTCGAGACCGGCTTTACCGAAGAGGAAGCCCAGGCGATCATGGCCCGCGTCAACCAACAATAATCCTGTCCATCCCACCCAGTCATTGCATGAGCATTCGCATCCATAAACTAGCCGAGGAACTCGGCCTGGAAAACAAGGAGATGATCGCACTCCTCAAGGAGCGCAAAATCATCGCCGCGGATGTGAAGTCGGTTTCGAGCACGGTGGACAACATCAACGCAGAGGCGCTCCGCGAGGAATTCACTGCGAAGAAGGCCACTGCGGCCCCGGCGGCGCTCATCGCGCCGGAGATCAAGCCGGTGACCGCGGCCGCTGGTCCGTTGGGCCAGTCCCCTGCCACTCCCTCGAAGGTCCATTTGCCGGCCGGAGCATTTGTCAAAACCAAGCAGGACATAGAGCAGGAAAGGGAACTTGCCGTTGCGGCCAAGGCGGTCGCACGCAAGCCCGCGATGCCCATCATCATGATTTTGCCACGCCCGGCCGTGCCGGGCAGGGCGCCCGTCGCGCCGCCGCCGCCCCCGCAGCCGCGCGCCCCGGCGCCGGTTCAGCCACGGGTTCTTTCCACGCCCACGCCGGTCAGGAGTCCTGTGGCTGCTTCTCCGGTTTCTGTGCCTCCGCCGGTTTTACGCTTGGCCCCGCTGGCGCCGCGTCCGCCTCCGCTGCCCGGCTCTTCCCCGGTCCCGGTCGCCCCGCTTGAACCTGCTCCCGCCCTTCCGCCCTCGGCCAATGGTGAGGGCAAGATCATCCAGATAAAGCCGCCCATCATCGTGCGTGATTTTGCGACGGCGCTGGGCCTGCGGCCGTTCAAGCTGATCTCAGAACTTAATCAGGCGGGCGGTTTCGCCTCGATGAACACTACCATCGAGGAAGCCATGGCGGTGAAAGTGGCTGAAAAACACGGCTTCATTTTGGAGATCAAGCACCGGGGCGAGGCACAGAAAGCGCCGGTCACGGTCGACAAGGACCAAAAATTGAAACTGGCGGAGGAAGAGGAAGCCAAGAACCTCGCACCCCGTCCCCCGGTCGTTTGCATCCTCGGTCATGTCGACCATGGGAAAACCTCCCTCCTCGATACGATCCGCAAAGCCAACGTCACCGCGGGTGAAGCCGGAGGTATCACCCAGCACATTGGCGCCTATCAGGTCGAGTTCAACGGCCGCGGCATCACCTTCCTCGACACGCCCGGTCACGCTGCGTTCAGCAAGATGCGCGCCCGCGGCGCCAACGTCACTGACATTGCGGTACTCGTCATCGCGGCGGATGACGGCTTCATGCCGCAGACCGACGAGGCGCTGAAGCACGCGCAAAACGCCAAGGTCGCGCTCATCGTCGCCGTCAACAAGATGGATGTAAAGGGCGCCAACCTCGACCAGGTCAAAACGCAGATGCAACAACGCAACATCGCGCCGGAAGACTGGGGGGGGGAAACCATTACCGTGCCCGTATCCGCGACCAAGGGGCAGGGCATAGAAAGCCTGCTGGAAATGATCCTCCTTCAGGCCGATGTGCTGGAGTTGAAGGCCAATCCGAAGACGGCAGCCAGCGGCATCATCATCGAGTCAGAAATCGATTTCGGCCGCGGCCCACTCGCCACGGTCATCGTGCAGCGTGGCACCCTCCGCGTGGGCGATGCCATCGTCAGCGGCGCGGATTTTGCCAAGGTGCGGGCGATGTTCGACGACCAGGGCCGCAACCTCAAGGAGGCGCCACCGGGCACGCCCGTGCGCGTGATTGGCTGGTCTGGCACACCTGAAAGCGGCGCCAGCTTCAAGGTGGTGAAGAATGTCCGCACGGCGGAGAATCTGGCGGAAGAAGAGCAGTTGCGCCTCAAAAAGGCCGTCACTTCGGCCGATGCCGTGCCGAAAGAGGTCTCGGTCGAGCAGCTCTTCGCCAATATTGCGGCCACGCAGGCGAAGGTGCTCAAGGTCATCGTCAAAACCGATGTCTTCGGTTCCGCCGAGGCGCTGCGCAATGTCCTCGAGGGGATCAAGAGCACCAAAGTATCGCTCGAGATTGTCTCTACGGAGGTCGGCCTTGTGACCAAGAACGACGTGCTGATGGCCGGCGCGGCCGGCGCCGTCATCCTGGGTTTCCACACCAAGCTTGAAAATGGCGTCACGCCGCTTGCGAAACACAATGCGGTGCGCATCGAGACCTTCGACATCATTTACGAACTCGGCGACAAGGTGCGCGAGATGATGGCCGACCTGCTCGACCCGGACTTGAAGGAAATCAAGCTCGGTGGCGCCGAAGTGCGTGCCGTGTTTCCGCTGGCGAAGGGCTTTGTGGCTGGTTGCCTGGTCACGGAGGGCAAAATTATCCGCAACGCCTCCGCCCGCCTGCGGCGCAAAAAGGACATTATTCACGAGGGGAAGATTCTCACCCTCAAGCGCTTCAAGGACGATGCCAACGAGGTTCGCGCCGGCCTCGAGTGCGGCATCAAGCTCGACGAGTTCAATGGCTACGAGGCTGGCGACCTGATCGAGGTCTACGAAGTTCAGAAGGTCCGGGCTATACTTTGAGCTGGTTTTCGGGCCGCCGCCCAGCATGCGGCACGTCTTCCGTCCCAATTTCCCATGAGCAACCGCACGTTAAGGGTGAACGAACTGGTCCAGCGCGAGCTTGGGGACATCCTCCACAAACGCTACCAGAGCGAGGCGGCGGCAATCACGGTCATGGAAGTCCGCGTCTCGCCCGATCTGCGGGATGGCCGTGTCTTTGTTTCCATCGTGGGCGACGACATCACGGTGGCCGGGAAAATGCGCTGGCTCCGCCGGCAGGCTCCTGAAATACGCAAGGAAATCGGCCGCCGGATTGTGTTAAAATACCTGCCAAAACTTGATTATGTCATCGATCGGTCAGCCGTTCGTGGCACCCGCCTCCTGCAAATTATGGAGGAGCTTGGCGGTCCGGAAACGAAAGCGGGGGAGGAGTGACCATGGGGAGGTTTTATCCGGCTCTCTCTGCGTGCTTTGCCCAAATGCTGGCCGCCATCAACGGCCGCAAGATTGCCGTGGTCGGCCACGCGCGGCCGGACGGTGACTGCATCGGCTCGCAGGTGGCGTTGGCCCGGGTCCTGCGAACCCTGGGGTTTGAGGCTGTCTGCCTAAACCCCGACCCAGTGCCACGCCGGCTGCAATTCCTCATCCGTGGCCTGACCTTCCTGCGGACGGAAGACATCCTGTCGAGCGCGGACGATTACACGGCGATCTTTGTGGATTGCGCCGACGGTGCACGCGGTGGCGACGGGCTCGCGGCGGCGTTTCCCAAACCGGTCGCGATGGTGGATCACCACATTTCGAATGTCGGTTTTGCCGAATATAACCTGCTCGACAATACTTCAGCGGCCACCTGCGAAATGCTGGCCGGCATGTATCTCGACAACGGCCTTACCATCGACCCCCAGACCGCCCAAGCACTCTACACCGGGATCCTGACGGACACGGGCCAGTTCCGTTTTGCCTCGACCTCGCGACGTTGTTTCCTGCTGGCGGCCGAATTGCTGGCCGCGGGCGCTCGGCCCAGCGAGGCAGGCTACGAGCTCTACGAACGCGAAACCCCGGGCAAACTCATGCTGCTCCAGCGTTACCTCGCCTCGCTCAGATTCGAATGTGGTGGCCGGCTTTGCATCGGCATTCTGCCCGCCGGCATATTCACAGAGACTGGCAGCACGGGTGAGGACACCGAGGGACTGGTGGATTACGCCCGTTCAATGGATGGCGTTGACGTGGGGGTGCTCATTGAAGAGCGCGCGGACGGCACCGTGAAGGCGAGCCTCCGGGCCAAAGCAGCAGTCTATCGCATGGACCTGATCGCCGGGCAGTTCAACGGTGGCGGCCACGCCTGCGCCGCCGGGCTAAATCTGAAGCAGGACACCGCCAATTTCTACGCGCGCCTGGTTGCCGCCATCACCCGGCAAATGGCGGTGGTGGATAAGCAAAACCAAGCCCGCGCATGATCGGCCAAGCCAAGGAAATCGAGGGGGTGCTGCTTGTGGACAAGCCCACTGACCACACTTCGCATGACGTAGTGGCACGTCTGCGTCGCAAGCTGAAGATGAAGCGCATCGGTCATGCCGGCACACTCGACCCGATGGCCACGGGGCTGCTGATCATCCTGATCGGCAAGGCGACCCGCATCTCCCAATACCTCATCAGCCTCGACAAGGAATACGAGGGGACCATTGCACTCGGCCAAGTGACGGATTCGCAGGATGCGCAGGGGCAGGTGATGGAAACCCGCCCGGTGCCGCCGCTCACCGAGGCCGAATTGCGCACGGCCATGCAGGGATTCCTCGGCGACCAATACCAGCTGCCGCCGATGTATTCCGCGATCAAGATTCACGGGGTGCCGCTCTACAAGAGCGCGCGCAAGGGCGAGGAGGTCGAACGCGAGCCCCGGTTTATCCGCGTCGCCAGTTTTGAACTCACGCGCTTTGGCCTGCCGACGTTTGATTTCCGCCTGCGCAGCAGCAAGGGCACCTATGTTCGGACCATCGCGCACGACCTGGGCCAGCGGCTTGGTTGCGGCGCCCACCTTTCAGCTCTGCGGCGCACGGCCACGGACCGTTTTCATGTTTCGCAGGCACTCACCCTTGATGCCATTGAACAGCTGTCGCTGCCAGAGATCGAGCAGCGGCTGATTCCTGTGCGCGAGGCGGCCTTCGGTGTGGCGTTGTGAATGCCCCGCTCCAGTTTAATGACTTGGAAAATGCCGTGTTGCCGGCCCGGCCACTCCATCTGGCCATTGGCATGTTTGATGGCGTTCACCTCGGGCATCGTGCGGTGGTGGGCGCGACAGTGGCTGCGGCCCGGCAGTCCCAAGGTCTACCTGCGGTGTTGACGTTCTGGCCGCATCCCAGCGTTTTTTTTCAAGCCGCTCTGCCGACGCAACTCCTCATGTCCCCCGCGGATAAGATCCACGCCCTGGCCTCGCTCGGAATCGAGGCGATCATCACGCTCAAATTTAGCCAGGAGTTCGCGCTGATCCCGGCCGAGGAGTTCCTGCCGTATCTTCAGCAACGTCTGCCTTGGCTCTCCGGCGTTTATGTTGGTGACAACTGGCGGTTCGGCCGCAACCGGGCAGGTGACAGTGCATTATTGGTCCGGGAAGGTGGTCGACTGGGACTTGCAGTCGTGAGCGTGCCCCGGGTCAATGCGGCGGGCGGCTCGGTCAGTAGCACCCGCATCCGCGCATTGTTGCAGGCGGGGGAAATTATTACCGCCAACGAATTGTTGGGGACGCCCTACACTGCCCATGGATTGGTGACATCTGGCCGGCAACTGGGACGCAAGCTGGGATTTCCCACCCTCAACGTTGCCTGGTCGCCCGATTTGCAACCGCGTTTTGGAGTCTATGCAGTGCGGCTGTCAGGCGCGAAATCCACCACGTCATTACCAGGGGTGGCCAACTACGGGTTGCGTCCGACCGTGGAGACTGCCACTGAACCCCGGCTCGAGGTGCATGTGCTCGGGCATTGCCCCTATTCCGCCGGCGACGAGGTGAGGGTGGAGTGGGCGAGTTTTATTCGTCCTGAGATGACATTTGCCGGCGTGGAGGAATTGGCCGGTCAGATTGCACGGGACTGTGCGACCGTGGCCGCGGATTTTTCCTTGCGCTGAGCGGCGGGAGGCTTGTTACTCGCCGACTTCTTTTCGGACCTTTAGCTCAGTTGGTTAGAGCGTTTCCTTGACATGGAAAAGGTCACTGGTTCGAGTCCAGTAAGGTCCACCATTAGAAGTAAGTAGCCTCATAGGAGCGGGATGCGAAAACCTAAAACCCCGCGAGCAGGTCAAATGCTAACGATGCTGCCAACGTGTCTGCTAGGGCGTGTATTCAAACCTCGTGAGTGAGCCAATCGAGCACAGC
>CAJBES010000110.1 GCA_903952145.1 uncultured Opitutaceae bacterium
AAACCAAGCGCTCAAGTCACGATACCAGACCATTATACGGACAACTATGGATGGGTTCTGGTTGGCAGACATGCAGGGGCGCCTGCTGGAAGTTAATGAGGCCTATTGTCAAATGAGCGGCTATGATGCGACAGAACTGTTGGCCATGCGCATTTCCGATCTGGAATCTGTTGGAACGGTTGCTGACACCACCGTTCAGATTAGGAAGATTACGGCCTTAGGCGAAGATCGCTTCGAGGCCCGGCACCGCCGCAAGGATGGGAGTTTTTTTGACGTTGAGGTCCATGTCCAATATCAACCCGCCGAAGGCGGGCTGATGGTTGCTTTCTTGCGCGACATCACAGCACGTAAGTGCATGGAAAACATCCTGAACGCCCAGCTGCGTTTGAGTGAGTTTTCTGCGGGGCATTCACTCGAGCAGTTACTGCAAGAAACGCTGGATGAAGCTGAAAAGCTGACGGCAAGTGTAATCGGATTTTTTCACTTCGTTGAAACTGATCAGAAGACGCTGTGGCTCCAAACATGGTCCACCCACACCTTGGCCAAGATGTGCACAGCCGAGGGCAAAGGCCGGCACTACAACGTGGATCAAGCGGGTGTTTGGGTGGACTGCTTGCGTGAGCGTCGGCCTGTCATTCACAACGACTACGCTGCCCTCGCGCATCGCAAAGGACTGCCGTCCGGTCACGCACCGATCCATCGGGAACTCGTCGTGCCAGTGATCCGAGACGGTCTCGTCATGGCGATTCTAGGGGTGGGCAATAAGCCGCAGAACTATGATGAGCAGGACATCAAATTGATGACGAGTTTGGCCAATCTTTGCTGGGACATTGTCAGGCTCAAACAGACCGAGGAGGCACTCAGGGCGCAGGAGCATAAAGCAGCACGCATTTTTCAGGCCACTCCCCTTGGTATTGCAACCAGCATAAATCGCGTCCTCGAATCGGTTAACGAAACGTTTTGTGGCATCACCGGGTATTCACGGGATGAGGTCATCGGCCAAAATACCCGCATGCTGTATTTTACCGACGCTGAACACCAGAGGGTCGGCCAAGAGGCCCACGCCGCAATCGGCGAAAAAGGACGGGGCACCTTGGCCGCCTGTTGGCGGAGAAAAGACGGCACGGCAATCAAGGTGGAGCTTACCAGCACGGAGTTAACATCCGATCAACCGGCAGCAGAGCTGGTTTTTGCGGTGCAGGACTGCACCGCGCGGCATCAGATGGAGTCGGAGTTGAGGGAGAAGGTTTGGCTCCTGCGCAAAGCGCAGGAAATAGCGCGGTTCGGCACCTACAAATTCAACTTGGTGAGTGGAATCTGGGAAAGTTCACCGCATCTTGACGTGATTTTTGGGATCGATGGCCGTTACCTGCGGGACTTGAACGGATGGTTAGGACTTGTGGCGTCCGAACAACGGCGGGAAATGAGCGATTACCTGAGCCATGATATTCTGATCGAGCGCAGGCGGTTTGCTAAAGAATATCGGATCATTCGGCATTCGGATGGGCAGGGACGCTGGGTCAGTGGTATCGGCGAACTTGAATTGGATAGCAGTGGGCATCCGGTTCTGATGATGGGTACGATTCAGGATATCACGGAACGCAAAGTGATGGAGTCCGAGCACCAGGAGCATCAACAGTTTGAGCGCATCGGGCGCTTGGCGGGTGGGGTTGCGCATGAGTTCAACAACATCCTGACGGCGATGATGCTGGATCTTGGACTGTTGCAGTCAAAGGCGCTGCCGCCGGAGGTTCACGCGTCGTGCCGTGTTCTGCGGCCACTGATCACGAGGGCGGCCAAGCTTACGCAGCAGTTGCTCATGTTCGCCGGAAACCAGATGCTCCAGATCACTTGCATGGAACTTAACGGAGCGCTGGCCAGCCTGCTGGATAAGCAGCGGCTGCGTTTCGGTGCGAGCATGACCATAAAATACTTGAGCGAGACTCCCTCGCTCTGGGTCGACGTCGACGCAGCCATGCTGGAACAAGTGGTCATGAGCCTGTGCATCAACGCGCAGGAGGCGATGCCGGACGGCGGCACGCTAATGGTGGTCACGCGGCGCGTGGAGTTTGATCCCGAGACTGCCTTGACTGTCGCCGGGGCCCGGCCGGGTTCGTTTGCTTGTCTCGTGGTCAGCGACACAGGTCATGGAATTCCCCCGGACGCATTGACGCATGTATTCGAGCCGTTTTACACCACCAAGGACGTAGGCAATGGCACCGGGCTGAGCCTGGCCTCGGTGCAAGGCATTATTCAACAGCACAAAGGTTGGATCAACGTGGAAAGCATCTTGGAGGAGGGCACCGAATTCCAGATTTATCTGCCCTGTTCGACGAGTATCACGCCTTCGGAGCATCACGTGCCGCTCGGCGCAACGCATCAAGGCGGGCGCGAAACGATTCTGTTGGTGGAAAACGAGTTGGTGGTGCGGAAAGTGGCTGCGGCGATGCTGCTGCGCCTGGGTTACCAAGTCTTTGCGGTCGCGGACGGACATGAAGCGTTGCGGCTCTTGGAAGCTCAGGTGGAAAAGATCGATCTCTTGTTGACCGACCTGGCGCTGCCAGGCGGCATGACCGGGATCCAACTGGGTAAAAAACTGCGGGAGAAACAGCCGGCACTAAAGATCGTATTTATGAGCGGCCGTGACGAAGAGCTCACGAAAATCAAATTACAGAACTCTGTGGACGTGGCCGTGCTGTGCAAACCGTTTGAACTCAGGATGCTCGCGGTCACCATTCGCCAATGTCTGGATGGGGATTTTGCTTCACGCGTATGAAGCTCAAGCGTCAGCGCTCAGCCCTGCCAGACAGAGCGGCGGAATTCGACAGACTGGACGACGGCGAACACGACGCGCCGAAGTGACCATCAGTCACACCACCTGATCACAGGCGCCGCGTTTTTTCGTTCTATGACCTCAATGGCTGGGCAATAGTCACTACTCCGTCAGCGCAATTTAAATAATACAGTAGACGTTTACGTCAAACCAGTTGACGCCGTCTTGGCGGTGAATTTGCGCAGCGATTGGCCGATGACAGCGACTTCATATCGGGGTGGGTGCGCGGACCGCGCGCAAAGACGCCTTCACTTTACTCCAAATCATCTCGATCGGGTGGGTTTGCTGACTTCTGTCCCATAGGGTGACACCTTTCGCCTGCAAGCCAGTGTTTATCCCCGGCCTGTCGGACATATAGCCCGACCGACAAGAGCCATCACTACGTCACTGTATTTGCGAGCCTCAGTAGGTGAAGCGCTCGCGCATCTTCAGAAAATTGGCATGAGTCTCGGTGAAGAGAGTTGCGACGGCGTCGGAGGTCAGGCCGTTCGGGTGGAGAAAGTCGCTGTTCACTGTTGGCGTCAGCACCGGGTTGAAAACCTGGTCGAAATCCTGGGGCAGCACCGAGGCGGCGAAATACAGAGCTGACGCCAACCAACTGGGCTTGCGCAGCAGCGCAGGGCTCTCCTGGCCTCGACAGCCTTCGATGAGGTTGACGGGGAAATGCCAGTGTTCCAAGAGCATGGTCCCGGCCTGCGAATGGGTGAAGCCGACATTTTTCTGCTCCCAGATGGCGAGTGGCTCCGTGCCGATCCAGTAAAGGCCACCCCCGAGTTCCTCGATACCTCGGTTGATGGCGAGGCGACCAACGTAGCGCAACAGACCCGCCGTATAGGCTTCGGCCGGGTCGGCCCCGCCGGTGGCATTCGCCAGTGTCTCCATGAACAGGCCGTTGAAAAGACTCTCCGCCCAGAAGTCCTCGGCCGTGATACAATAGCTGTCGAGATTAATGTGGGTGAGGCTGCGGCTCACGGCGAGATTGAGCATGCGCGTGGCCTCGCGGTAGCCGATCGTATGCAATGCGTGTTCCACGCTTTCGACCATAAGGCCGATGCCGAAATAGGCGCTGTTCGCGATCCGCAGGATGTCGGCCGACAGCGCCGGATCGCCCCGGATCAGCTCGGCGAGGCTGAGGAGGTCGCCCCGGTCGTCGCGCATCATCACCAGAGCACGGGCCAAGATCCGCGGAGCAGGGGAGAAATGCTCCATCCGGCGGATGGCTTGCTGCAGTTGCTCCGGACTGGGTTTGAGCGACAGGGTGTGGGCGGTGGACATGACGGACCTACCTTTTGGGTTCAGCGATGATCAGGATGAGGGACAAAGACTCTATTCGGGGTATATCGGCTCAACGCCCGGCGCATTGAGACCTATTCCATCCAGCCACCCCGGTCGCCACGGCGACGATCTCAAACTCGCCGGCAACGCCGGACCTGCCCAAAATCGCGGCCCGCCAGTGCGGCCTGGGTCAACGCGGCGGTCATGATCATGACGGTGGCAGCCTGAACGAGGCGGCGACCGCTGACTTTCGGCAGGAGTGGAGCAATTGCGCGTGATGCCTGGGTGGCAGGACGACCGATTTGGCGAGTGCAGCTGACGCGGTGGCCATGCCCCCGACCAGGCCGTTGGTCAACTCCACCAAGTCGCCCACGGCATCGAGCAGACTGTCGTCAGTTGCGATGTAGAACTCAGTCGGCTTTCAGCCAATCGCTTGAACACCGCCTCGGCCTCATGGAGTTGGTCCTCCGCCAGCCGGGTGATGGTAGGCCGGACACCGGTCTCGCCCTGAAGCCGCTGGATTTCGAGGGTGTCGGCCTCAGTCTTCGCCTCGGCGCGGGTGGGGAAGTTCTTACGGATGCGTTTGCCGTCGACCCAGCCGGTGACACGAAAAACGACCTCCAAGGAGGGATTTGTGAACTCTGAGATGACGAATGCGGATTCTTGCTTCATGACCGATCTGCCACGTCAACTGGCAAATCGGTTGTTTGGTTGGCTCTTCGTCAAAGATTGGGGACATGGGGCTTTGGACGAGCCACCATGTCCCCTGTGACTATCAATCTAACGCTTCCCGGATACCGCATCCTCCGGTGGGAGAGCAATCTTATGATGCGGGTGTACGTTGAGGCGTTGGACGCGCCCCGACTGTGTGCTTGCTGCGGAGGCGGCCGCCTCCGCAGCAAGGGGCGGTATCAACGCCGGGTGCGCCATCTGGCGTGTTTCGGACATATGAGCGAGTTGGTGATCGCCTGCCGGCGTTACCACTGCGTGGACTGCTCCCGGAGTTTTGTGCAGCCCCTGCCGGGCATCCGGCCGGGCCGGCGCAGCACGGAGCCATGGCGGGAGGCAATCTACGAGCGCCATGACGACGGGATCTGTGCCTCGACGCTCGCCCAGCGGGAGACCCTGGGCCAAGCCACGGTCGCTCGCATCTATGCCCAGTTCACCGAGCGCAAGGCCCGGGAGCGCCTGAGCTTGGACTGTCCCCGGGTGCTCGGCATCGACGAGCACACTCTCCACCGCGGCCAGCGCTTCGCCACCACCTTCTGCGACCTGAAGAACCGCCGGGTCTTCGACTTGAGCCCTGGCCGCAGCGAAGCGGAACTGGCCCCGTATTTGCGCTCGTTGCGGGGCCGGGAGCGAGTCCGGGTCGTGTGCATCGACCTGTCCAACAGCTACCGGGCCATCATCCGGCGGTGGTTCCCCCGGGCCAAGATCGTGGCCGACCGCTTCCACGCCATCCGGCTGGTCGGCCTGCACCTGCTCAAGCTTGCCCGCCAGCTCTGTCCGCCACTCGGCTGGAACCGCGCCTGGCTCGGGCTCCTGCGCACCCGCGGTGACCGGCTCGAGCCGGCCCAACGCGAGCGTCTGGCCCGGCTCTTCGCCGCGCATCCCGTCCTGGCGGGCATCTATGAACTCAAGGAAAAGCTCCACCGGCTCCTCGCCCTCAAGACCCAGAGCAAGTCCTCCTGTCGCCACCACATCCGCACCCTGCTCGGGCTCATCTCCACTCTGCGCGACAGCGGGCTCGAGCCCGCTGTCACCCTCGCCAAGTCCCTCGCCGAGTGGACCGAGGAGATCGTCCGCATGTGGCGCTTCACCCGCAACAACGGCATCACCGAGGGCTTCCACCGCAAAATGAAACTCATCCAAAGGAGAGCCTATGGCTTCAGATCCTTTTCCAATTACCGCCTGCGCGTCATCGCTCAGTGCGGCTAACTCAACCCATAACCCTCAACCCAATCATGCCCCCCCTCCCCAAACTTTGGTGTAGACCCAAACTTTGGTGTAGACCCCAAACTTTGGTGTAGACCCGACTTCGAGGGGCTGGCTCGCCGAGCCATAG
>CAJBES010000111.1 GCA_903952145.1 uncultured Opitutaceae bacterium
AGCGGGCGCGGCGGGCGCGGCGCGCGCAGCAGGTGCGGCGGGCGCCTCCGGGGCGCCTTCGTCGAGAATCTCGACGAGCACTTCATAGACTTTGCCTTCAACGGTAACACGGAGCTTTTTCATGACGGTGTTTTTTCGATCAACGAACTTTGTGGGAAGAGTAGATCTGGCGGCGGCCCTCCATGGACCACTGCTGCATGAGCATTTCGACAGAAGGAGCGGGCGCGAGGCGCACGTCCGCGACGCGCGCCCGGGCGCCAAGCACCGTCGCAATGGAGGCGGCGATGACGGCGGTAATTTCCGGGGTAAGGTCGGTTGGGACTACTGGCACCGGCACTGAGGCCGCCGCGGGTCGTAGAGGCGCGTCGGGATGAGTCGCGGCGAGCCAGCGGCCCAACATGGCCACCAGCAAAAGGAAGATCGCGATGCCGGCGAGCACCGCGAACAACGCGAGCCAGAGACTGCCGAAAAGCGGATGATCGGCCTGAACTGCGGCCGGCCCAACCTGGGCGAGAGGGGTGAGCAAGGGAAAGGACATGGCGGGAAGCGAGGAGAGGTTCAGAGCGGAATGTTGCCGTGCTTCTTGGGTGGGCGGGTCTCGCGTTTCGAGAGCGTGTTACGCAGGGCGAGGGAAACGACGGCGCGGGTCTGGGCGGGTTCGATCACGTCGGTGATCATGCCCTTGCGCGCGGCCTGATACGGCGAGGCGAACTTTTCGCGGTAGTCGGCGACAAGCTCGGCCTCCTTCTTCTTCGGGTCGGTGGCGGCGGCGATTTCCTTTTTGTAGAGGACCTTCACCGCGCCCTCGGCACCCATGACGGCGATTTCGGCGCTCGGCCAGGCGTAGACGACGTCGGCGCCCATGTCGGAGCTGCACATCGCGAGATAGGAACCGCCGTAGGCCTTGCGCAGGATGATGGTGATCTTCGGCACCGTGCAGGCGGCGTAGGCGAAGAGCATCTTGGCGCCGTGGCGGATGATGCCGCCCCGCTCCTGCGCCAGCCCGGGCATGAAGCCGGGGATGTCGACGAGCGTGACCACCGGGATGTTGAACACGTTGCAGAATCGGATGAAGCGGGCGCCCTTGTCGGACGAGTCGATGTCGAGTGTGCCGGCCTTGACCGTGGACTGGTTGGCGACGATGCCGCAGACGATGCCTTGGACGCGACCAAACCCGACGACGAGATTCTTGGCGAACTCCTTGTGGACCTCGAGGAAGTCGGCCCCGTCGACGAGGCGCACGATCACCTTGAGGATGTCGAACGGGCTCTTCGGGTCGGCGGGCACCAAGTCGTTGAGCGCCGGGTCGGCCGCAAGGTCGAGAGCGGGCGTGGGCCGGTGCGGGGGGTCCATGATGTTGTTCGCCGGCAGGAACGAGAGCAGCCGGCGCGCGAGTTGGATGGCGTCGGCGTCATCCTCGGCGAGGAAATGCACGTTGCCGCTCACGGAAGCGTTGGCCGTGGGGCCGCCCACCTCGTCCATCGTCACCGTCTGGCCGGTGGCGGCCTTGATGACGTCGGGGCCGCAGATGAACATGTTGGCGTTCTTCCTCGTCATGATGATGAAATCGGTGAGCGCCGGGCTGTAGGCCGCGCCCCCGGCGCAGGGGCCGGCGATGATCGAGATCTGCGGCACCACGCCAGAGGCGAGCACGTTGCGGAAGAACACCTGGCCATAGCCGGAGAGCGAGTCGTCGCCCTCCTGGATGCGGGCGCCACCGGAGTCGTTGATCCCGAGCATCGGCATGCCGGCCTTCATGGCGTAGTCCATCAGGTCGCAGATTTTCTTGGCGTGGATGCGGCCGAGCGCGCCGCCGCCGACGGTGAAGTCCTGGCTGAAGGCCGCGACCGGTCGGCCGTTGATGTAGCCGATGCCGGTGACGACGCCGTCGCCGGGGAACGACTTGTCCTCGAGGCCGAAGTCGTGGCAGTCGTGGTCGGCGTGCATGCCCCATTCGGTGAAGGTGTTCGGCTCGAAGAGCGCGAGCAGCCGTTCGCGGGCGTTCATCAGGCCCTTGTCCTTGCGGGCCTTCAGCTTGTCGGCGCCGCCGGCGGCGAGCGCGACTTGGCGTTTCTTGTGCAGTTTTTCGACTAATGCGGGTGCGATGGCCATGGGAAAATCTCCTCGTTTAGTGGGCCGCGGGCGCACCGGGTTTCACGGCGCAAAATTCAGTCAGCACGCCGCGGGTGGACTTGGGATGAAGGAAGGCGACCAGCTTGCCGCCCGCGCCCGCGATGGGCTGCTCGTGGATGAGGCGCACGCCGGCGTCGGCTGCCTGTTTGAGCTGCGCCCCGATGTCGTCGGTGCGGAAGGCGATGTGGTGGATACCCTCGCCTTTTTCGGCGAGAAACTTGGCGATCGGGCTCTCGGGCGCCGTCGGCTCCAAGAGTTCGATGTGCACGCCGCCCGCGTCGAAGAACGCGGTCTTGACGCGCTGCGAGGCGACTTCCTCGCGGCCCAAACAGCGCAAACCCAGCGCTTTTTCGTAGAGCGGCACCGCCTCGTCCAACGAGCGGACGGCGATGCCAAGGTGGTCAATGGATTGGATCATGTTGAGAATGCTTTTCTGGACCCTAGCATCTTAGCAAATAATGCGCTGGTGACTGCGCGCTTTTTGGCCAGCAGTGCGCATGCAAGGGCAAAAAAATCATGGGGCCAGCCCGGCGGCGGCCAGCAGGCGGCGGGCGCCCTCGGGGGCGGGGAGCTGGCCGGACCGGACCTGGATTTCGATTTCCTTCAGCAGCGGGGCCAGCCCACTGCGTCGCGCGTAGGCCTCACGCAGTCCTTCCGTCACGAGCGCCTCCAGCCAGGCCAGCGCCTGCACTTGGCGCCGGGCCGCAAATTCGCCGCGGGCGCGGCCTTGGGCGAAAAATTCCTCCACCGCCGTCCATAACGTGTCAATCCCTTCGCCGGTGACAGACGAACAGGCGAGCACCGGAGGGTGCCACGCCCCGGCCGGCGGCGCGAGGTAGTGCAGCGCCCGGCTGAACTCGCGCTGCGCCGCCTCTGCGCGGGCACGGTTGTCCCCGTCGGCCTTGTTTACGGCCAGGAGGTCGGCGAGTTCGAGAATGCCTTTCTTGATGCCCTGCAGTTCGTCCCCCGCCCCGGCCAGCAACAGTACAAGGAAACAGTCCACCATGCCGCGCACCAGCACCTCGCTCTGGCCCACGCCCACGGTCTCAACCAGCACAACCTCAAAGCCCGCCGCCTCGCACAGCACGATCGTCTCGCGCGTGCGGCGGGCGACTCCACCCAATTCGCCCCCGCTCGGCGAGGGCCGGATGAACGCATTCGGCTGCCGCGAAAGAGCCTCCATCCGGGTCTTGTCCCCCAAAATGCTGCCGTGCGTCACCGGGCTGCTGGGGTCGACGGAGAGCACCGCCACACGGCGGCCGGCGTCACAGAGCTGCACGCCGAGGGCGTCAATGAAGGTGCTCTTGCCCGCGCCCGGCGCCCCGGTCACGCCCACGCGCATCGCCCCGCCGGCCTGGGGTGTGAGCAGCCGCAGCAGCTCGTCCGCGGCGGCACGGTGCGCCAGGGCCCGGCTCTCGATGAGCGTGATCCCGCGGGCCAACGCGCCCCGGTCGCCCGCCCGAATGGCGGCGGCCAGCGCATCAGCTTTTTCCGCGGCGCGCCGCCGGACAGGATGGCGCTGCGGTGCGGGCACGGCCATTCCAGGCACGACCTGCGTCGTGAATTCCTTGCCGGCACCGGCCGGCACCCAGTCGGGTCGTGAGGCTTTAGTCTTCACCGGAAAACACCGCACCAGTCGGTGGCGCAGCGGGCATGACTGTCCGGCCGGCGGCCGCCTCAGTCAACCCCGCCCGCACCGAGTTTTTCCAGCAAGACCGCAGCGGACCGCGGCACCGGGGTGCCGGGGCCAAAAACCGCGGCGGCACCGTGTTCGTAAAGAAAGGCGTAATCCTGCGCCGGAATAACCCCGCCCACGACGACCAGAATGTCCTCGCGGCCGTGCTGCTTCAGCTCCCCGACAAGCTGCGGCAGCAGGGTTTTGTGACCGCCGGCCAGCGAACTCATCGCCACGATATGCACGTCGTTCTCCACGGCATCGCGCGCCGCCTCCCCGGGGGTCTGGAAGAGCGGACCAATGTCCACATCGAAACCCATGTCGGCCATCGCGGTGGCGACCACTTTGGAGCCACGGTCGTGGCCGTCCTGCCCAAGTTTCGCAATGAGGATGCGCGGGCGGCGGCCCTCGCGGGCGGCGAACGCATCCGCCATTTCGCGGACGCGCGACACCTCGGAGTGCCCGCCGGCAAAAGCGCGATTATAGATGCCCGACACGGAGCGGATCTGCGCCTTGTAGCGGCCGTAAACCACCTCGAGCGCATCGGAGATTTCGCCGAGGGTGGCGCGGGCCTGCGCCGCCTCAATGCTGAGCGCGAGCAGGTTGCCCTCGCCCGACTTGGCGGAGGCGGTGAGCGCGGCGAGGCAGGCCTGGACCTTGGCGTTGTCGCGTGCGGCCTTGAGGGACTTCAGCTGCTTGATCTGCGCCTCGCGCACCGCGCTGTTGTCCACTTCGAGGATTTCCATCGGGTCCTCCTGCTCGAGGCGGTGCTTGTTGACGCCGACGATGGTCTCCTGGCCGGAGTCGATCATGGCCTGCCGGCGGGCGGCGGCCTCCTCAATGCGGAGCTTCGGCAGGCCGGTCTCGATGGCCTTGGCCATGCCGCCGAGCTTCTCAACCTCCTCGATGTGAGCCCAGGCCTTCTCGACGAGATCGTGCGTGAGCTTCTCGACGTAGTAGCTGCCGCCCCAGGGATCCACCACGCTGCAGATGCCGGACTCGGCCTGCAGGAAGAGCTGGGTGTTGCGCGCGATGCGGGCCGAGAAATCGGTCGGCAATGCGATGGCCTCGTCGAGGGAGTTGGTGTGCAGGCTCTGCGTGTGGCCGAGCGTGGCGGCCATGGCCTCGACGCAGGTGCGGGCGACGTTGTTGAACGGATCCTGCTCGGTGAGCGACCAGCCCGAGGTCTGCGAATGCGTGCGCAGCGCCATGGACTTCGGGTTCTGCGGATTGAACTGCTTCACCAACTTCGCCCAGAGCAGACGGCCGGCGCGCATCTTGGCGACCTCCATGAACAGGTTCTTGCCCTGCGCCCAGAAGAACGAGAGGCGCGGCGCAAAGGCGTCGATGGCGATGCCGGCCTTGAGGCCGGTGCGCAGATACTCAAGCCCGTCGGCCAGCGTATAGGCCAGTTCGAGGTCGGCCGTGGCCCCGGCCTCCTGCATGTGGTAGCCGGAGATCGAGATGGAGTTGAATTTCGGCATCTTCTGCGACGTGAACTCGAAGATGTCCGCGATGATCTTCATCGAGGGGATGGGCGGATAGATGTAGGTGTTCCGCACCATATATTCCTTGAGGATGTCGTTCTGGATCGTGCCGGCGAGATGCTCGATCTTCACGCCCTGCTCCATGGCTGCGGCGATGTAGAACGCCAGCACCGGCAGGACCGCGCCATTCATCGTCATCGAGACGCTGATGCGGTCGAGCGGGATGCCGGCGAAGAGGGCCTGCATGTCGAGCACGGAGTCCACCGCGACGCCGGCCTTGCCCACGTCGCCCATGACGCGCGGGTGGTCGCTGTCATAGCCGCGGTGGGTGGCGAGGTCGAAGGCCACGGAGAGGCCCATCTGGCCGGCCGCGAGATTGCGCTTGTAGAAGGCGTTGGACTCGGTGGCCGTGGAGAAGCCCGCGTATTGGCGGATGGTCCACGGCTTGAGCACATACATCGAGGCGTAGGGACCGCGCAGGAAGGGCGCGATGCCGGCAGTGTAGCCGAGGTGACGGACGTCGCGCATATCGGCGGGTCCGTAAACCGGCTTCAACGGGATCTGTTCGATGGTCTCCCAGTCGGCCAGGGCTGCGGGCCCGGCGGAGGCGCGGGCCGCGGCCTCCCAGGCGGCGGCGGAACCGGTGGCCGGGGCGGCGGGATCAAGGGCAAGGGTGGTGTAATCGGGAAAATTCATGGCGAGGGAACGGTCAGAGGCCGAGTTGATCCAGGACGCCGGCGAGTAGTTTCGCACAGTTGGCACGGATATGGATGAATTCGTCCACTCCGGCGGACTTGAACTGCTGTTGCAGCTCTGGCGTGGCGGGCAATCCCGCGAGCACCACCACAGGTGGCTTGGCGGCGGCCTTCAGTGCCTGGGCGCACGGCGGCACCAGGACCGGGTAGGTTTCGTCTGTTGAACAAAGCACGACGACGGCCGCGCCGGATGCGAGGGCCGCCTGTGCGGCCGCCTCGGGGGTGTCGCTGCTTTTGGCAGAAACCGTATCAAAGCCACCCGCGGCAAAAAAGCCGGCCGAGAATTCCGCGCGGGCCGCATGCTGTTTGCGCGAGCCGAAAGTCGCGAGAAAAACCTTGGGCCGGGCGCCGGTCCGTGCGAGCAGCGCCTCGGTGCGGCGCCGGAGCGCCTCGAAGGGCTCGGCGCGGCGGCGCGGCACGAGGGCCTTCACGGTAACCGCGCCTGCGACCACCGCCTGCGTGGGTTGAATGGCCATCGCCGCGGGCAGTTTCTCGCGGAGGTTCGGATGCAGGTTGGTGCCGATGATGCCGTCGCGCCGGGTCTCGGTCGCGGCTTGCCGGTCGGCCGCGGTCTTTTCGACCAAGCCCTGCGGATAGCCCGCCTTTAGGGCGGCGCCCATGCCGCCGCGGCGCTCAATATCCTGGAACAACGTCCACGCCTTGGCGGCGAGCTGGACGGTGAGCGTCTCCACATACCAGGAGCCGCCGGCCGGATCCACCACGCGGCCGAGCTGACATTCCTCGGCAAGGATGATCTGGATGTTGCGCGCCAGCCGCCGGGAAAAATCATCCGGCGGCCGGATGCACTCGTCGAAGGTGCCGACCTGCAACCCGGCGCAACCGCCGACAATGCCGGCGAACGCCTCGGTCGTGGTCCGCAGCAGGTTCACATGCGGGTCGAGCACGGTCTTGTTCCACCGTGTGGTGCGGCCGTGGCACACCAATCGCTGCGCCTCAGGGCCGCCGCCGGCCACCCCGACCGCCCGGGCCCACAGCAGGCGCGCGGCGCGGAGCTTCGCGATTTCCATGAACAGATTGGAACCCAGCGCATAGGTGAACAGGAAGCGCGGTCCGGCCTCGTCAGCCGTCAGCCCGCGTTGGTCCAGCGCGCGGAGATACTCGACCCCGGTCGCCAGAGCGAAGGCCAGTTCCTGCACCGCATTCGCACCGGCCTCGGCCCACTGCGCAGCGTTTATCCCGAGTGTGCGCAACGCCAGCCCTTCGCGCTGCACCTGCCGGACAAGCTGCGCCATCGCGTCGTCAGCCTGGTCCAGGCTGACCGGCAGCGAGCCCGTCGTGAGCAATTCACCCAGCGGATCCGCCAGCACGGCGCCATGCAGATCGGTGGCCGGCCGGTTCTTTTTTGCCAACCACGCCGACAGCAGCGCCACGACGGCCGGGGCGGAGGCTCCCGCCTGGGTGAAGAGCGGCACGGCAGCCAGATCCACCCCCTGCAGCACCCGGTCCACATCCTCCACTGCAAACAGTTTCAAGCCGCGCGGCGCCACCGGCTGCAACGGCAGGCTGACCGCATTCTGGCCGCGCTGAAGATCGCACAGCAAAGCCGCGTTGAAGGCCGCCGGATCACTGGCGTCCGGTTCCTGGCAAATATGCCAGCCCGCGGCGCGTTGACCGAGCGGATCCGTGCCGCGCACGTAAGGCGGCAGACCAGGCCACGCCTCCGGCAACCGGGCGGTATCCTCCTGCGTGTAGATGGGCTGAAGGTCGATGCCCTCGGGCGTCCGGGTGATCAGTTTCTTTTCAAAGGGCACCCCCGCGAGTGACTCCTCCGCGACTTTGCGCCAGTCGGCCGGAGTAGCCGCGGGAAATTCGGTGAAAAGGTTGGGAAGGCTCACATTGCTCATGGATGATTCAATTCAGGGCTTCGACCGTCGCCTCGTAGCGGCGTTGATTGACGGTCAGTGCATAGCGCGAAACTTTTCCCCCTACGACCGGTGCGGCAACCGGAACGGGGGTGATCGTGGCCTGGGCCGCAGCCGCGGGTGCCGGGGCGGCGGGCTTGGGCAGATAAAATGCCTCAGTCTCGCGCGGAAACATCGCAAAGAGCACCGCATTCTCGTCCGAGACCGGCAGGCCCTTGGCCGCAAGTTCCTCCCGCAGCTTGGGCATGCGCGGCGGCAACAGGTCGGCGGGACGGCCGGTCACCAGCGCCTGGCCGGACTGCTTGAGGGCCAGCGCCTGCAGCTCGGAATTCACCGGACCCGGCGGGCGGCCGTATTTGCCCAGAGCAATGTCCACCGTGGCCTGCGCCAGATTCTTCCAGCGGCCGAACTTCACGTTGAGCATGGCCTGCGTGCCCACGATCTGTGAGGTAGGCGTCACCAGCGGAATCCAGCCCAGCGCCTCGCGCACCAATGGCACTTCCGCCATGACTTCGTCAAAACGCGTCGCCATTTTCATCTCCACGAGCTGCGTGCGGAAATTGCTGAGCATGCCGCCGGGCACCTGGTAGCTAAGCGCATCGCTGTCCACCCGGTCGTTGGCCGGGCTCATGAACTTGGTCAGCTCCTTCGCCACACCCTCGAAATATTTGCGCAATTCGAGCAGCGCCTTGGTGTCGTATTGCGGCGCGCGGGGATGGCCGGTCATGGCCGCCTGCATGCGCAGGGTATCGGGCTGGCCGGTGCCGTTGGCGAAGGGCACAATGGAAGTGTCCACCGCATCTGCGCCGGCATCGATGCCCGCCAGGTAGGACGCCAGGGCCAGACCCGCCGTCTCATGGCTGTGCACGATGACGGGGAGCGAGTGGCGCGACTTGATGGCCTTCACCAGGTCATAGGTGATGCGCGGGGTGAGCAGCCCGGCCATGTCCTTGATGCAAATTGAGTCGCACTCCATCTCCACCAACTCGTCGGCGAGCGCCGCCAGCTTGGCGGGGGTGTGCACCGGACTGGTGGTGTAGCAGATGGCACCCTGCGCGTGCTTGCCGGCCGCCTTCACCGTGCGAATGGCGGTGCGCAGGTTGCGGGCATCGTTGAGGGCATCAAACACCCGGAAAATATCCATACCGTGCCTGGCCGCGCAACGCACGAACGCCTCCACAACGTCGTCCGGAAAGCTCATGTATTGCACGATGTTTTGCCCGCGCAGCAACATCATGTGCGGCGTGCGCGGGGTGGCGGCCTTGAGTTGGTCGAGACGGTCGAAGGGGTTCTCTTCCAAATAGCGCAGGCACGAATCAATGGTGGCGCCACCCCAGGTTTCGAGGACGCCAAAGCCGAGGGCATCAAGTGAAGCCGTGGCCGGCAGCATCTGCGCGGTGGTCATGCGCGTGGCGGCGAGGGACTGATGTCCGTCGCGCAACACTGTGTTGTTGAAGGTGATGGGTTTCATGTTTCAGGCTGGACCCGGGATTTGACAGGTGGCGTGAAGGGCGCCGTCGGGTGCCCGCACACCGGATATCACAGCGCTCCGGGTCCGAAGCGCAATATCCCTAGCCTATCAGCCGAGACTATAAGGTCGCGGCGGACCGTTCCTCTCACCGCTTTTTGTCAACCCCTGCGCATGCCTTGGCCCAACCCACCCGGGAACTGTGGCGGGGGAAACAGGAATTGGAGGTTGCCACGTCGGGGAGCTTGGCCAGCGCTAGTGACCAATGAAACTGCTGGTCACCAACGACGACGGCATCGGTTCCCTTTTTCTGCACGAGCTCATCCGCGCCCTGCAAGCCGCCGGTCACGAACTCTTCGTGGTCGCGCCCGTCACCGAGCAGAGCTGGACCGGCGCCTCGAAGACCCGCCACCGCCCCGTCAAGTCCGGCGCTGTGGACCGCGGCTTCGGCTGCCCTACCTGGATGGTCGACGGCACGCCGTCCGATTGCGTCAACATCGCCCTCGCCCACCTGTTGCCCGCCGTGCCGGGCACGCCCGTGGTCGCAGGCGTCGTCAGCGGCATCAACATGGGCTTCAACTGCTCGCTCGGCTTCATCCTCGCCAGCGGCACGGTCGCCGGCGCCTGGGAGGGCGCGCTGCACGGCCTGCCCGCGATGGCCGTGTCGCAGGATGTCTCCGCCGATGTTTACGAACATCTCAAGGAACGCGGCGGCGCCCCCGACGGCGATCTGCTCGCCACCCTCAAGGTCTCAGCCGCCCACGCCGCGCGCCTCGCCCCGAGGCTCTTCGCCGCCACGCCACTCAACAGCTTCACGGTGCACAACCTCAATTTCCCCCACCCCTGCTTCGCCGACACTGCCGTGCACCGCACCGTCCCGGCCCAGGTGCATGTGCCCGGCCTGTTCAGCCCCGCGGCCGACGACGGTTCGCACCGCCTGCTCTGGGGCAACATCAACGATGTTTCCCCCGCCGCGCCGCTCACGGACATCAAGTGCCTCGAACAGGGTCTCATCAGCCACACCGTCCTCGACTACCGGAAACTCGGGCACGGTGAAAAGGCGTAAGGTATAAGCAGTAAGGGAGCGGACCGACCATCCGGTTTCCGGTATCCCACCTCCGCAATCGCCTCACCGCACCAGTGAGAATCCGGCCCGGAGCGCAGAACTGCGCACATTGTAATCGAGCAGACTCTCCCCGTAGCCGTCCCAGTATTGGATCTGGAAGTAGGTGGCAAAATCCAGCAGGAAGTCCGCCTTCAACGGAAGGGTCAGATCCGCCTGCAAACTCCCTTTGCGTCCGCCACGTCCGAGCCGGCCGGTCAACATGAGGGCGTATCCGTCGTTGCGACCTAACCCAGCCATGAATTCCACGTTGCCCCGGTAGTCCTTGAGATCGGGATTGTCGTTGAGATCCGCGAGATAGGCATGGAAACGGGGTGCCAGGATCAGACTCCAGCTGTTCAGGTTGCCGAAAATCACGCCGGGACGGAAGTAGACGGTGTTTAGACTGCGGGAACCCCCGGTTGTGAGGCCGTTCGATTCGTGCTTCAGGCCGATCTGATAGCCCATCCAGTGCATGCCGCCAGAAAGATCCCCGTCCAAAACGGACTGCGATTCAAACATCAGCTCCGGCATGTAGCTGGTGTCGTAGAACGGGCTGGAATACGCATCGATGTTCCATAACGAGCGCTGGGTGTAGCCAAAATAAAGCCGGCGCAATGCCGGCACTTTTTCCCCCAGTTCGCCGGTTGCGCCTAGGATCCGGTATTTGAAACTGAACTGGAACTTCGCCGCCTGCGACCCTTCGCCGTAGATGAAATAGATCGGCTCGTGGGCACTGAACCTCCCGGCAAAGGTGCGGTGGATCGCCGCCTCCGCGGTCTTCGGCGGCACGAAGTTACTCAGCGGGGCCGTCATCGGCGCGCCCTGCCTCAGATCGGCGCGGGCCTCGATCGCCACCTTAGCGACAACCGGCTCGTTGATCTCCAGCACCAAGGCTCCGCCGGCCCGGGGCGGCAGCGTCACCACATATTCCCGCACCGCGAAACCACCCGCCGCCACCACCACCGGTCCGCCCGAGGCCAGGGCCTTGAGTTCGACCGGCCAGCAGTTCACCGGATCACAGATCGTGGCCTTGAGCACCGCGGGAGGAGTGAGCGAGCGCACGACGGCTTCCGGATTAAGGATGAGCAGGTTTAGCTTCAGCTCCGCGCCCATGGCCACGGCTTCGGGTGGAGCCACGAGATTGAACCCGATCCCGTGGGCGCTGGTCGCGAATCCCAGCCCCGCAACGGCAAATAGCGCACGGATAAAATTCATCCCAACATCATCCAAGAGAAACCATCCAATTGCCAAGTCTGAGAATAAGCCGGCCGGAAGGTTTGAGCTGGAGATAGTTTTCCAATTTGTAGAGGCGCTTTGTTTGAGTCATCTGAAATCAGCCCGTTGCGCCTTCCCCTCGTAGTTTCGAAAAATCAGCCTCATCTGGCCCCATGATCAATAATCATCAACCGCCGGCCGGTGCACCCACCCATGCCCAAAAGGTCTGGATGCAGTTGGGCTACGGCATGTTCATCCATTTCGGGCCCAATACCTTCACCAATCAAGGCTTGGGCGATGGCACTTTCCCGGCTGCCTCCTTTGAGCCACGCCAATTGGATATTGCCCAGTGGGCCGGTGTCGCTGCGGAAGCCGGCATGAAATACGCCGTTCTCACCACCAAGCATCACGACGGATTCTGCCTGTGGCCAACGCGCCATACACCGTATTCCGTCGCGCATTCGCCAAGGCGTCCGGACATTGTTCGCCTTTTCGTCGAGGAGTTTCGCAAGGCCGGGCTTCAAGTCGGACTCTACTACTCACTCTGGGATCGTAATTATCCGCATTATGCCAACGACGAGGTTTACGCGCAGTTCATGCGCGCCCAGATTGGCGAATTGCTTTCCGACTACGGTCCGATCGTTGAAATGTGGTTCGATGGCGCCTGGGACAAGGATCATCCGCTGGGAACGCCTTGGTATGATCCGGCCTGGGCTACCGATCCGAGCCCCGGCTACACCCCCGGCATTCGCTGGCAATGGCAGCAGCTCTACGAGTGGATTCACCACCTGCAACCGGATTGTCTGGTGCTGAACAACTCCAGCAGCAACCGACCCGGCGAAATCCGCTATCATCCCGTGGATGTGCGCACGGCCGAGCACTTCAATTTCGTCTGGCAGGAAAAAGTGTGTGAGCCGAATTACAACACGACCTGGCGGGATGACCAAGGCCAAACCCGATACCTGCCCCTTGAGTTCTGTGCCAGCCTTGCCCGGAACTGGTTCTGGCAGAACTCAGGTGGCGAAATACATCCCACAGTCGCCACCATCTGCGACTGGCACCGAACCGCACGCGACCACGGGGCCAATTTGCTCCTCAACGTCGGACCGGATAAAGAAGGACGGGTGCCCCAATACAACGCCGACTTTCTGCTTTCAGCCCGCCGCTCAGGCGGTTTTTGAAGGCCGAGTCCACCTGTAAAACCTACAACTTATTTCGTAGCCAGGACAGACGCGCAAGGCGGTGAATTTTCATACCGCCAATCACCGCTCATGATCGCTGATTCGGATGGGCGCAGATTAGCGGTTTCATCGTGCTTTTCACCCAACCTCACTGCCAATCCAAAACTGGTATATTCCGCCAATTGTGCTTTGTTCGCTGCCCATGATCGAAGTCGACCACCTCACACGCGTCTTCCGCACCTATAAGAAACAGGCGGGGTTCTGGGGCGGCGTGAAGGGACTGGTCAAACGCGACTTCGAGGAGACCGCCGCCGCGAAGGACATCTCCTTCCGCATCGCGGAGGGAGAGTTTGTCGGCTTCCTCGGGCCCAACGGCGCCGGCAAGACCACGACGCTCAAGATGCTCTCCGGCCTCATCTACCCCACGAGCGGCTCCGCCCGCGTCGCCGGCTTCGACCCCACCAAGCGCGAAAACGCCTACCGCCGCCTCTTCGCCCTCGTGCTCGGCCAGAAAAACCAGCTCTGGTGGGACCTGCCCGCCATCGAGTCCTTCAACCTCCTCCGCGCCATCTACGGCCTGCCGCCGGAGCAGTTCCGGCAGACCCTCGACGAGCTCGTGGACCTGCTCACGGTGCGCGACAAGCTCAACGTCATGGTGCGCGAGCTCTCCCTCGGCGAGCGCATGAAGATGGAGCTGATCGCCGCCCTGCTCCACCGCCCGCGTGTGCTCTTTCTCGACGAGCCCACCATCGGCCTCGATGTCGTCTCGCAAAAGGCCGTGCGCCAGTTTCTGCGCGCCTACAACCGCAAGCACCGTGTCACCATCCTGCTCACGAGCCACTACATGGCCGACATCAAGGAACTCTGCGAACGCGTCATCGTGATCCATAAGGGCGTGAAAATCTACGACGGCGCACTCGCCCGGCTGGAAAACGCCGGCGGCGCAAAAAAGAAAATCGTCACTTTCGTGCCGGCCGACGGCTCCTTCCCCGAGGCCTGGCAGTCGCAGCATGGCGAGACCAAGCGTGCCGACGACGGCAAGTTCACCCTCCGCGTCCCCGGCGAACGCGTGGTCGCCGTCGCGCAGGAAATCCTCACGACCGGTCCCGTCGCCGACATCACCATCGAGGACCTCCCGCTGGAAGACGTGATCGCCGAGTTCTTCAACGCCCAGATTTAGGCCCATCGCCACCGGGGTGAGCGCCCCTGGCCTGGCCGAAGCCGGGATCCATTTCACAGCCTCCACCCAACATCATGTGGTGAGTTACAGATTAGGCAGCCAGGACTCCTCTTCCCGCCGCAGGCAGGTCGCTACTGCCCCAGCGGCCAGCGCCAGTCTGCGCCGACCAGCCCCGCCAGCAGCGTGTTGAGCGTCGCCGCACACTGACCGGCCGCCACGCGCAACGCTTCCGCGCTGCCGTCCCCTGCCACGGCCAGCCCGGCCAACTCCGCCGCCGGGTGCGTGCGCTCCAGCCGCCGGCCGTCCGGGAACGAGCGCTCGCCACGTCGCAGCCTCAATTCGTGCGCCAGCTGCAGGTTCACCTCGCCGAGGCCGCGGTGCAGCATCCGGCGCGCCGCGACCAGTTCGCCGCGCGCCACCTTGCGCTGCAGCCACAAGTAGTCGCAGACAAATCCCTGGGCCAGCCGTAGCGCGTCGGCGTTGTCCAAGCGCGGATCGGGCACTTCCGCCACCACCTTCCGGTAAAACGTCTCCCAACCGGCCGCCCCGTGCAGAAAACGATACCCCGGTCGGAGGACGACCGCTAGGTCGCCCAACGCCCGCCGCAGCTCCGCTGACTGGCGGTGCAGCCCCAGCGACATCGCCACCTGGGCCAGTTGCAGCCGCCAGGCCGGCAGCACCACCAGGTCCAGTTCCATCCCCTGAAAAACCGCCGAGATTTTTCGCGCAGTGCCGAGCACGCCCAACCGGTCGACATAGGCCAGCGGCGCCCCGGCACCGAGCGCCGCGGTCCAGGCGGGTTGTGTGAAAACTCCGGGCTGCGACGTGATGACGTGAAAATCCCAATCCGACTCCGCGTCCGCCTGCCCGAGGTCGTCTTCCGCCGGTCGCGCGCGCGAGCCGATGAGGACCACGGCCTTGACCGCGGCCCCGCGGGCCGCCCACGCCGCCAGGTTTTGGGCCGGGTCCGCCATGTTCACAAGCGGCGCAACGAAACGAGGATCTCCGTGCCCTCCATGCCCGGCCCGGAATGAATCTCCCCGTGGTGCAGACGGATGATCTCCTTCGCCAGAAAGACCGCGATCCGGCCATGGTTGGGCACCGCCCCTGCCACGGGCTCGGGTAATATGCCTTCCAACTCGAGGTTCTTTCCTTTCACGGAAATCAGCGCCGTCAGCTCGCTGCCCTCGCCGGTCGAGCGCAGTTGCAGCGTCATTTCCCCCGGTCCCTGCGCGGGGCGGTTTTCCGCCAACGTTTCGATGAGCGAGGTCAACGCAAACTCCAGCAGCCCCGCCGCCACCACCAGGCGGACGGCATTGGGCCCCATTTCCACCTCGACCTGGGTCGCGGCGCCGAGCGTCTTGACGAACTCGCGCAGGTCCACCGCCGCCGGCTCCGCTTCATCGAGCGTCTGCATGAGGCCGAGGCGCTGGTTCAGCGCCTCGAGTTTGGCAATGTCGGCCTTGAGATTTTCGATCAGCGCCGGGGGTGCCTTGCCGACGGGAGCCTGGCGGAAGGTCGCCAGCGACACCAGCGCATTGCCCAGCTCATGGCTGAGGGTCAGCGCGAGTTCGCGCAGCAGGCCGCGCCGCTCGGCGCGGCGGCGGACGGCGGCGTCGTGCACTTCCGCGCTCGCCTCCTGCCAGAAAGCCCATACGCCGCCCGTTTCCGCAATCAGCCCGGCGCCCGCCCGGAAGGGTTGCTCCGCCGATGATGCCGCCCGGCAAACCTGCCGCGTCCGTCGCACCTGGCCGATGAGGTCGCGCACCACCAGGGGCACGTGCCGCGGCACCTCCTCGTCCGCCGCGAGCACCAGCGTGTTCGGCAGATATTTGGCCCCGAGGCCGGTCTGCTCGGCCAGCAGGTTGAGCCGGCCCAGTTGCGCCGCCTTGGCCAGAACATGCCGCAACAGCCGGGCGAAAAACACCGCGCGCGTGTGGTCGTTTTCATCATAGGCCTGGCCGTCGTCGCGCACGCCGAGGGCAATCAATCCGAGCAGGCGGCCGTTGTCATGCACCGGTACCAACAGCCGCGCGCCCCAGAGCGCAAGACGGTTGCGCACGGCCAGTTCCGCCACGGGATCCGCCGGGCCGTCCCAATTGGCCCCGTCGATCACCACCGGGTGGCGCTCAAGGTAGGCCACCAGCGGGTCGTCCGGCTCCAAGCGGGACGTCCCGCGGTCGGCGCGGAAACCGTCGGCCTCGCGCAGGAAGAAAACCGCGTGCGAAGCCCGCAGCAGGTGCCGGGAGGCCCGGCGAAACTCCGCGATCAGCCGGTCCCGGGAGTCGAGGTTCTCCACCGCGGCCTCGAGAAAATCCCACAGCTCCGCGTTGTCACCGCCCGGGGGCGGCCGGCTGGGCGCCCGCCCGGGCTCGCCGCGCCGGCTTTTCTCCAGCATCAGATCCAGCATCGCCTGCTTCTCCGCCAGCTCCTCCACCAGCGGAAGGATCTCCCGCAGCCGGCAAATGCTGTCCTCGTAGGCCAGGTAGGCCCGGGCCCGGCCTGCAAGCTTGGCCTGCTCAAAGGGCAGGCTGCGCGGTTCGCCCACGTAAATCGTCGGGCACCGGGTCAGCGAGCCCGGCAGCGTCGCCTCCGCCGCGGCGTCCAGCACGACCACGGCGGAAAACCCCGGCTGGGTGCCGCCCGAAAAAGTGTCCGGCAACAGCCGCAGCGCCGCCCGTCCTGGCAGCAGTTGACGCTCCCACGCCGCAGCCAGAGCATCGTCCGCGGTGGCGAGGATTATGAGGCTTGGCATGGAAAATTAACGCGGAAGGTGGCGCCGCGACCGGGCACCGGGGGATCCACGGTGATGGTCGCCTTGAGTTCTGTCAGAATGTCCCGACATATCGCCAATCCAAGTCCAAATCCCGTGGATTTGGTGGATTGAAAGGGCTGGAAAAGCCGCGGAATGATTTCCGGATCGATGCCCGCGCCGCTGTCCTCCACGACCACCTCAATACCGCCGCCGTGGTTGCGCGTGGAGACACGGACCCAGTGCTCACCCTCGCGGGTTTCGACCGCCTGCAGCGCGTTGAAACAGAGATTGAGCAGCACCTGCTTCGCGGCGGTGGCGTCGGTGCACACCCGGTCTGGGCTGGCCAGCAGGTCGGTGATGATGCGGATGTGCCGGTCAGCGGCCTTGGCGGCCACGAGCTCGAGGCTGGCGAGCAACACGGGGTGCAGGTCGACCTCGCCGGCCGTGTAGACGCGGGGCGTCGCCAGGTCGAGCAACTGCTCCGTGAGCCGGTCGATGCGCGCGACCTCGTCGCCGATCAGGTGGAAGAATTTTTCCCGGAAGGCGGCGTCCTGGTAGTGGTGGGGCAGCAGTTGCACAAAGGTCTTGATCGTCACCAGCGGGTTGCGGATTTCGTGGGCCAGACTCGCGCCCAGCAGGCCCACGGTCGCCAGCTGCTCGGCGTGCTGCGCTTTCACCGAGTAGTGCGACCGCTCCAGTGCGCTCTCGACGATCGCCGCCAGTTCGACGAGTTGCGCCACTTGCGGGTAGGTGAAGGGCCGCCGCGTCTCGGGCACGCCCACCGCCAGCACCACGTTCAGCCCCTGGCTGCCACATACCGCGATGACCCCGAGCTGCTCGCGCGCCATGAATTTCTGCAGCTCGAGCTCGGCACCGTCGAGCTTCTGCCGCGCCAGCCGCTCGGGCGTCACCAGCGCAGCCGGCCGAGCGCCTGCGCCACCGGTCCGTCCAACGGCAGCTCCACCCCCCCGCCGCACAGCCGGCCCTGCGCACTGGTCAGGATCACGGCGTGGTCCGTCTTGGCCCAACTCTTGAGCAGCAGCACAAAAGCCTCCTCCAGGCGCTCGGGCCGGGACTCGCGCCGCGCCGCCTCGAACGCGGCCCGGCGCGTATCCTCGCCCTGCAGCTCGAGGTCGAAGACCTGCCGGAACCATGGCCCCGCCTCGGCCGCGAACCACAGCGCCAGCCCGATCGCGATGAAAAACGCCAGCGGCTGCGGCACCAGCATGACGAGCAGCTCGTTCGCCGCCCACACGAAGAGCGCCACCGCCAGCGTGAGACAGAACTTCTGGAGGCCAAGGTAGAGCATGTGCCGGGCGTCGAACACGCGCGTCGTAAGCATCGCCCAGGCTGTGGCGCCGTAGAAGGTCAGCACCACCACCGGCTGCAGGGAGATGTAGCTGTTGTTGTGCGTGACGGCATTGGTCACCATGAGGCCGATGACAGTGAAGCAGGCCGCACAACCGCCGAGCAGCAGCACATGCAGTTCCAACCGTTGCACGCCGCCGGTGGCCCGCGACTGGAGCAACGTCTGCACCGACAGCCAAAAATAGAGCGCCAGCACGCCGGCGATATAGGCATAGTAGCCCCAGCCGTAGACGCGCGCGTCCCCCGTCGAGTGTCCGGGGATGAACCACGGGGTGAAGCACAGCCACGCCAGGACCGCGCCGCCCAGCCCCCAAACCCACCAGTGCCGCAGCCTCCAGAAGCCCGGGGTGCACCGCACACTTTCCTTCAATATCCACAGGTGCGCCGGCAGGAACGCCCCCACCGCCGAAGCCATGCGCAGCCAGTAAAGTCCGTCCGCGCTGAACAAAGCCAGCTCCAGGCAGGTGAGCCAGACGGCCACCTGCAGTGAGCCCGTGAAGAAGACCCGGTTGATCACCCGCGCGGGGTTGGCCCAGAGCGCAAACGCGCCCAAGGCCACGGCCGCGAGGGCAGCCAGCACGGCGGGGTTCAGAATTACTTGCTCAGCACCAAGCATGCGTTTGTCCCGGAAAGTCCGTGGGAATTGACCAGCGTGAGGCGGTGCGCCACCAGGCGCGCCGCGGCGGAAAGATTCAACGGACAGTCCGGATCAGGAAATTGCCAGTTCACCGTGGGTGGAATCACCCCGTCGCGCAATCCCAACGCGGCGGCGACGACCTGGATCGCGCCGCCCGCCCCCAGCGGGTTGCCGATCGCACCCTTGATGGACGAGGCGGGAATTTCCCGCAGCCGGGCACCAAAGACGGCTTGCAGCACCTGCGCCTCGGCGCGATCCACCAGCTTGTGCCCCGGGCCCCAGGCGCTGATGCAATCCACCTGACCGGGCCGCACGCCTGCGTTGGCCAGCGCGAGTCGGATCGCTTCGCGCAGCCCGTCCACCGGCATTGCCGCCGGGTCCGTCGCGTAGGCGTAGCCTTCGACCAGCGCGTAGCCCGGCCGCGGGCTCTCCTCCGGTTCGAGCACGAGGATCGCCGCCCCCTCGCTGATCACCCCCGTCGTGCGCCAGAGGTCAAAGGGCCGGCAGATGCGCTCCGGCAGTTCCGCGCTGTCCGGGGTCAGTCCGGCCAGCTTCAACTCCAGCATCGGGTGAAAATGCAACGGGGCCTCCGTGCCGCCGCAGATCGCGATCTCCGCCTCCCCGCTCGCAATGCTGTTGGCGGCGTGCCCGATGGCATCCAGCCCCGAGCAGCACGCACTCTGCAGGGTCAGCGTGCGCGTGCCGCCGCCGACGGCCTCGGCGATCGCGCCGGAGATGGCGCTGACCGAGGAATTGAACACCGCGCTGGGCAGCCCGGCGGCGGTGCCCTTGCGCAGCATCATGTCCATGATCCGGTTCATCACCCCAAAATCCATCAGCGACGCGCCGACGATGACGAGCGGCGAGGCGTCCCTCAGCCCGGCCAGCGTGAGGCCGCAGTCCCGCACCGCCAGCACCGCACCCGCGAGGGCAAACTGGGTGTGCCGCGGCAGGCGCCCGGCCCCCAGCTCCCCGACCAAGGGGGCCAGGCCGGCCTCTGCCACCTCCGCCGCCACGAATTTTCCCCCACCCTGCCGCGCAAAACCCCGGAACTCACGCACCCGGCTCACCGGCGCGAGGATGCCGGCGGCGAATTCCACGCCGCCGATTCCCGCCGGCGTAACCGGGCCGATGCCGGTGATTTTGACGCGCCGTCGTTTCATCGCACCGTGACACCGTTGCTGCGGGGCTGGGGATCGCGGTTCCTCACATTTTAACCGCGGGAAAAACCAGGCGCACTTTCGTGCCCTTGCCGGGCGCCGACTCAAGGGTGTACGTCGCGCCATGCGCGGCCAGCAGGTGCCGGCAGATGTTCAACCCCAGACCGGTGCCCGACACCTTGCTGCTGAATCCGCCCCGCTGGGCCCGCTGCAGGTCCTCGGCGGACATGCCCGCACCGTTGTCGGTGATGGTCAGCTCAAAGGTTTCGCCGCTGCGCGCCACCGCCAGTTCCATCTGCGTGGCTCCGGCCTCCTGGGCGTTCTTGAGCAGGTTCTGGAAGATACGCATCAACTCGAAGGAGGAGCCGCGCACCACCGCCTCGCCGAGGCCGCTGTGCCGGATCGCCAGCTGGTTGAAAAAAATCACCTGGCACACGTCGTCGATCACCTTGACCAGATTCACGGGTTGGTATTCGGCGACCCGGCGCGCGCCCTGCCGCCAGTTCTCGGAGAGGTGCTGGCAATAATCCGCCGCCTTCTCCACCATCGCCGCATACTCCTCCATCCGACGACCGCGCTCCGCGTCGGTGACCGCGATCGCCCGCGCCTCCTCCACCAGCAGGGTGGAATAGCCGATCACCACCGTGAGCGGGTTGTTCAGGTCATGCACGAGCTCGACCGACGCACGCGCCTGCCAGATGTGCGGCTCGTTCTGCTCGATCTCGCGCTTCAGCGCCGCGTTCATCGCCGCGGTCTCGCGGTTGATCAGTGCCTGCTGACGGCGCAGCCGCGTGGCCTGCGTCTGCTTGCGCACCGCCGCGACCAGTTCCGCCACGTCCGGCGGCTTGCGCAGATACTGGTTCGCCCCGGCCACCATCGCCTGCTGCGCTGTGAGCAGCGTGCCGTAGCCGGTCAGCATGATCACCGACACCTCCGGGTCGATCTTCCGCAACTCCTCCAGGGCGCGGATGCCGTCCATCTCCGGCATGCGGATGTCCAGCACCACCGCGGCATAAGCCTTCTCCTTCAGCTTCGCAAGGGCCTCGAGCGCGCGGCCTGCCGTGTCGACCGCAAATTCCGTGGCGAGCGTGAAGGCAATGGATTCGCGCGGGCCATATTCGTCGTCGACCACCAGCACCAAGGGCTTTTCAACTGGGGCGGCGGAAACTGTGGGATTAGGTGTCACCATGTTGCGGAGCGGGGCCGTAGGCATACCCGTTTAATTGCCGGCGGGAGCATACGCGTTTTTGCAGTTCACGTATCCTTCTGTCAAGGAACGCATCCAGGATTGATTTGCCCCACACTCCAGAGGACAATCTTTACGTGATTTTTACCTTCATCACCCTCGGTTCCGCCCTGTTGGCCGGAGCTCTCACCTGGCTCGTGATGCACGGCCGCCGCGCCACGCTCAACGAGCGCCTGCGCAGCCGCGAGGAGGAGAACCTCCGCCTCACCGCCGAGCTGCAGGCCCTCCGCGCGCACGCCACGGACTTGCGCGCCGAGACCGCCCGCCTTGAGACCGCCCTTTCCGCCGAACGTGAGGCGCATGTCCGGCTCGCGAACGAGTTCAAGGCCCTCTCCGCCGACGCCCTGAGCAAAAACTCCGACGAGTTCCTGAAGCTCGCCCGCGAGTCTTTCGGCAAGCTCCACCAGCAGTCCGCCGATGAGTTGGGCAAGCGCCAGCAGGCCATCGATTCGCTCGTCAAGCCGCTCCGGGAGTCGCTCGACAAGGTGGACGCCAAGATCGGCGAGATCGAAAAGGTCCGCGCCAGCGCCTACGGCCAGCTTTCCGAACAGCTCAAGTCGCTCACCACCACCCAGGGCCAGTTGCAGGCCGAGGCCGCCAAGCTCTCCACCGCCCTCCGTTCCACCACCACCGCCGGCACCTGGGGCGAACTCCAGCTGCGTCGCGTCGTCGAGCTGTCGGGCATGAGCGCCTATTGTGACTTCAGCGAGCAAAGCAGTGTCACCGGTGAAGACCGGCGCTGGCGGCCCGACCTCGTCGTCCGGTTGCCCGGCGGCCAGCAGATCGTCGTGGATGCCAAGGCGCCCAACGACGCCTATCGCGAGGCCGCCAACGCCTCCGATGAGACCGTGCGCGCCGCCAAACTAGCCGAGCATGCCGCCAAGGTGCGCGGCCACATCGATGCCCTCGGCGCCAAGGATTACTGGGCGCAATTCCAGCCCTCGCCTGAATTTGTCGTGCTCTTCCTGCCCGGCGACCAGTTCCTCTCCGGGGCGCTGCAGTCCGACCCCACCCTGATTGACCGCGCGATTACCAGGAAAGTCCTGCTCGCCACCCCCGCCACGCTCATCGCTCTGCTCAAGGCCAGTGCCTACGGCTGGCGGCAGGAGGCCGTCTCCCGCAACGCCGAGGAAATCAGCCGGCTCGGGCGGGAGCTCTATGACCGCGTCGCCACGTTTGCCGAACACTTTGAAAAAGTCGGCAAGGGCCTCGAGACCGCGAACAAGTCCTACAACGCCGCCGTCGGCTCCTTCGAGGGCACGCTGTTGCCCGGTGCGCGCAAGTTCGCTGAGCTCGGCGCCAGGGGCGCGAAGGAATTGCCCGCACCCGCCCCGCTCGAGATCGCCCCGCGGGAAATGACCAAGCGCAGCTGATCCGCCGATGCCCGCCGCACTGCCCGCGCTCCCCGGGACTTGGGCAATGGTCCGCGCCGAGCACGCTGGCGAACCCTCCCCGGAACTGGTCGCCCTCCGGGTCGAGCTCCACTTCACCGCCGACACCTACGCCGTCCGTTTCGCCGGCGAACTCGCCGATCGCGGCACCTACACCCACGCCCCCGGCGGCACTCATGCCGCCCTCACTCTGGTCGGTATCAAGGGCCCCAATGCCGGCCGTGCCATCCCGTGCATCTACCAGCTGGTGGGCAACCGGCTGCGCATCTGTTACGGTTTGGCTGGCACGCCCCCCACTGCCTTCGCCACTTCCCCCGGCACGCAACTCTACCTGGCCACCTACCGGCGCAAGGCGTGAACGGGAGGGAGGGCATGAGGGCCGTTATCTTCCTCATTCTCCCGAACCTTGCTCAATGGGAAAGGCCGGAACCAAGACAGGGATGCATTCGTTCTGATTTCCTGAGTTCCACGTGAAATCCTTGTCCGGGTTTCCCCACCGCCGGCCACCCCACACCAGCGCTTTCTTGTTTCGGCCTCGGTTTCTGCTTTCCTGCTTTCCACCACCACCATGCCCATCGTCTCCGGCCTCTTCATCTATCCCGTCAAATCCCTGCGCGGACTCGCGGTGGCTGCCGCCGCCCTTGATGAATTCGGTCTCGTCGGCGACCGGCGTTTCATGCTGGTCGACGACCGGAACCAATTCCTCACCCAGCGCACCGTGCCCCGCATGGCCCTGATTGCGACCGAACTCGGCCGCGACTCCCTCATCCTACGCAATCCGCATCACGGCTCCGCCGCCGTCGGCCTGGGCGAACCCGGCGCGCCGCTGACCGTCCAAGTCTGGCGCGACACCGTCGAGGCCGAGGATTGCGGCGTGGAGATCGCCGTGTGGCTCTCCGACTTCCTCCGCCAACCCTGCCGGCTCGTACGCATCGGCACCCGGTACCACCGGCCCCTCAAGCCGTCGAAGGCCCGGCCCGGTGATGTGGTCTCCTTCGCCGACGCTTATCCGCTCCTGGCCATCAGCGAGGCCTCCCTCGCCGACCTCAACGACCGCCTCGTCGCCGGTGGCGAAGCACCCGTGCCCATGGACCGCTTCCGGCCCAACCTCGTCCTCGGAGATTGTCCGGCCTATGCCGAGGATACTTGGACCCGGTTCCGCATTGGTGACGTGACTTTCCGCGCTGCCGGGCCCTGTGCACGTTGCCTCATCCCCACGACCGACCAAGAGACCGCCCTGCGCGGCAAGGAGCCCCTGCGCACCCTTGCCACCTACCGCCGCGATCCGGAAGATCCGGCCGATGTGAATTTCGGCCAGAACCTCGTGCATGAAACCAAGTCCGGCATGATCAAACTCGGAGACACCGTGACTCTGTTCTGAGAACCCCAGCCGTCGTTTGCGGCGTGCCAGCGAAGAAACGGTGCGAACAGTCCCGCGTGCAAACCGTGTGTCCACTCCGCATTCACCACAAACTACAAAGCTGACCCTGTCATCTCACATGGGGTGTGGGATTCAGGTGCCTGAGGTCGATGGCTGGGCCTGAAGGCGGTCCAAGGCCGTTTTGATCGCTTGCAGGTAGTTGGGGTGCCAGAGCTGGTGCTCCACGCCGAAAACGTCCGTGTAGGTGGAATGGCGGTAGAAGTCGCGCAGGGCTGTGGCGCGGCGGTGCATCTGCTCGTCTTCCTCGACGCCCACCAGAATGTCGGCCGGGGTGTCGGCGTTGCCGGCGCGGTAGGAGACCATCCAGCGCTCGGGCTCGTCGTCGTCCTCAAGGAAGAAGGGCGAGATCGAGCCGAGGATTAGGTGCCGGGCGTGCAATGCGCCCAGGTGCGCGTAGAGCGCGCCGAGTGAGAAGCCCATCACGACCTTGCCCGCCGTCTGGGCGTCGACCTGGGGAAAGATCTCAGTTGAGCCGAAGGCCGGCTGCCGGCCGGGCCAATCCAGCCGGACAAACTCCGCATCCCAACCGGAAGCGCGCACGAAATCGACAAACGGTTTGAAGCGGCGCTCGGCGCCAGGCATCGGCGGGACAATGGTCAGCAGCGGCATGAGCACAGATGTGGCGCTACCTCAGAAAACGTCAATCGGCTGCCCCAAGAAACGATGACGTTCTAGCGGGACGGCTTGCTTTGATGACTTGTGAGTTCCGTTGCCCTGCGGGTGCCCACGCAACTCACCCCTCCGCAAGCTCCGGGGCTACGCCATCTTCGTGCCGCCGCGTTTCGTCGAGGTCGATGTTCACGCAGACCGCCGCGTGACTGGATGCAATATATTCTTCCTTCCCTACGGCAAAATTCACCCGGCAGAGCCACCGCGTTCCTCGACGCCGAGGAAAGTCCATGCCAGGATGCGGCTCTTCTTCTGTCCTTGCGCCATTTCGATGATCCTCACGTCGGTCGCCTGCGCCGCGCGCAGCGCGGCTGCGAGGAGCGGGAGGTGCGCACTCTTGGAGACCAGGGTGGTAAACCACCGGCAGTTGCGCGGTAGGGCGGTGCTTTGGGTGATCATGCGCCGCACGAAGGCCAATTCGCCACCGGGGCACCACAATTCGCCCGCCTTGCCGCCAAAGTTGAGCCCGGGGTCTGCCGTTCGCGGGCCGCCCAAATTGCGCTGCTTTCGCCGGGTGCCCGCGGCGGCGTCCGCCGCGGAGGCATGAAAGGGCGGGTTGCACATCGTCAGGTCAAAGCGCTCCCCGGGTTGGATCACACCGCGCAGGCTGTCCGATGGCGAGGGCTGCGCCCGGCACGCAATGAGATCGGCCACCGTCGGGTTGGCCGCCACGTTCTTTTGCGCCCAGCGCAGGGCCACCGGATCGATCTCCGTGCCGACAAAGCTCCAGCCATACTCACGCGCGCCGATGAGTGGGTAGATGCAGTTGGCGCCGGTGCCGATATCGAGGACGCGGACCGAAGGGCCGCGTGGAATCGTGGCCGCATCGCCGGGGGCGAGCAGATCGGCCAGATAATGCAGGTAGTCGCTGCGACCCGGGACGGGCGGGCAAAGGTAGCCCGCCGGAATGTCCCAGTGGCTCAGGCCATAACCGAGACTGAGCAAGGCTTGGTTTAGCGCCTTCACCGCGTCCGGGTTCGCATAATCGATGGACGTTCCGCCGTAGGCATTGGGCGCGACGAAATCAGCCAAGGGCGGGCTGTCCGCAATGAGCGCCGCAAAGTCGTAACCAGCCCGAAAGCGGTTGCGGGGATGCAGGCCGGCTTTGAGGGGGTACCGGTTCATGCGGACGGGTGGTCTGCCGGCGAGCGCGGGCCGGGTGAGGCGTTTGAGATTGAAGGTCGGCGATCCACCGCGGTGAGGCTGAGGAGTAAACCAAACCGACCGCGAGAATGAATTCCCGCCGCGACCCGGACGATCCAGCCAATGTTAACTTCGGTCAGAACCTCGTGCACGAAACCAAGTCTGGCTCGTTACACGTAGGGGACAAGGTCGAGCTGCTGTAGGGCGGAACGCGTTGTCCCCAACGCGTTGCTTCGTCTCCTGTTCCCACGTCACACCACGCCGGCTCACTCCTCCCAGCCCCGCCCACGCTTCGCCTTGATCTTCGCCCGGTGTTTCTTGCCCTCGATCATCCGCGCCTTCTGGCCGGGCGACTTCTGCCGTGTCCGGCGGCGCTCCACCTCACGGACCTGTTTCCGGGCCAGCCGCGTCGCCGCCTGCGCCGCCTCCAGTTTCCCGAGCAGCACGGCCCACGCCGCCTCCCGGTTCGCCGCCTGGGAACGTCCGGCCTGGCAACGCACCTCCGTGCCGGTGGGCTTGTGCCGAAGCACCACTGTGGACGAGGTTTTGTTGATTTTCTGTCCGCCCGGCCCCGTTCCGCGGATAAACCGTTCATCCACCTCGCCGGGCCGCACCCCGAGCGCCGTCAGCCGTCCGTGGATTTGGAGTGGTAATGCCATGGTCGTGACCTTTTTCTGTTTGAAACCATTTCCCTTCGCCGGAGTCAAACCCGGCACCCACCACCCACCCCTCCTCTCTTATGATCACCGGTCCCGCTTGGTCCCAGAAATTGCGTGAAGAAATCGGCAAGGCTGTCATCGGCCAGGATGCCGTCGTCGAGCGCATGCTCGTCGCCCTGCTCGCCAACGGCCACGTCCTCCTCGAGGGCATGCCCGGCCTGGCCAAGACGCTGCTCATCAAATCCCTCGGCACCGCCCTCGGCGTCCAGTTCGAGCGCATCCAGTTTACGCCCGACCTGCTGCCGAGCGACGTCGTGGGGACGATGATCTTCTCGCCCAAGGACGGCGCCTTCACCCCACACCGCGGCCCCATCTTCGCGAACCTCGTCCTCGCCGACGAAATCAACCGCGCGCCCGCCAAGGTCCAGAGCGCCCTGCTCGAGGCCATGCAGGAACGGCAGGTCACCATCGGCGGCGGCACCCACCCGCTGCCCGTCCCGTTTTTTGTCATGGCGACGCAAAACCCCATCGAGCAGGAGGGCACCTACCCGCTGCCCGAGGCCCAGACCGACCGCTTCCTTTTCAAACTCATCGTCGACTATCCCTCCGCCGAGGAGGAAGCCTCGATGATGCAGCGCTGGGGCCAGGTCACGCAGCAGCCCGAACTCGTCGCCGCCTCCAGCGGCGGGGAGCTTCTCGCGCTCAGGGCCGAGGTGGATCGCATGCACATCGCCCCTGTCGTGCAGGGCTACATCCTCGCCCTCGTCCGCGGCACCCGCGCCCTCGCCGAGGCCAAGGACGGGGCCAAGCGCTACCTGAGCTTTGGCGCCTCTCCCCGCGCCTCCCTCTCCCTTTTCCAGTCCGGCCGCGCCCTGGCCTGGCTGCGCGGCCATGATTACGTCTCGCCCGCGCTCATCCAGGAACTCGCACCCGATGTCCTCCGCCACCGGATCGGCCTGACCTACGAGGCCGAGGCCGAGGAGATCACCCCGGATCAGATCGTCGCCCGGGTTGTCGCGCAAATCCCGGTCCCCGCGCCCTAACCCTCCGCTGTCATGCTGAACGCCGCGATGAATCCCGTGAATTTTCCGCCACGTAAGCACTGATGAATTCTTCACTTTGTTCCGCATGACCAGGCGCTGATGCCCACAGCAACCTCCACTCCCGCCCTCACCTCCTCCCCCCTGGCCATGCTGCGCCAGTTGGAGTGGCGGGTGCGCCACGCTGTCGAGAACGTGCTCAGCGGCGAATACCGCTCCGCCTTCCGCGGCCGCGGCATGGAGTTCGACCAGGTCGTGAAATACACATTCGGCGATGATGTCCGCGACATCGACTGGAACGTCACCGCCCGCCTCGGCGAGCCCTACCGCAAGAAATTCGTCGAGGAGCGCGAGGTCACCCTGCTGGTCGTCTTCGAGGACTCGCCCTCGTTGCATTTCGGCTCCGGCGCCCACTCGAAGCGCGAGGCCCTGCTCGAACTCGCCGGCCTGGTCATGCTCCTCGGTGCGGTCAATCGCGACCGCGTCGGCTTCATGCACACGGCGCCTGACGGCAACCTTTTCCGCGAGCCCGTGCGCGGCCGCGGCCAGATCCTCCATCTCGCCGCCACCCTGCTCTCGCGCCCCGCGCCGGCGGCGACTGCCGCCGCCCCGCTCATCCCGTGGCGCCTGCTGGCCCGGGCCGCGCCCAAGCACAGCGTGCTGCTCTGGCTGGGCGATTTTCCGCCCCGCCCCGAGCCCGACGGTTGGACCGTCCTGCAACGCCGCTACCAGACCATGGGCTTCCGCGTCGACGACCCGTGGGAGCGCGAACTGCCGCGCCAGGACATGTTCGCCGCCTACGATCCGACCGCCGGCCGCTTGGTCACCCTCGAAGGCTCTGCGACCGAGCGCAGCGCCCATGCCGCCTGGCGCGGCGAACGCGAGGCCGCCTGGCGCAGCCTGTTCCCCGACCCGCTCAGCCGTCTTGTCGTCGGCACCGATCAAAACCGCCTCGATGCCCTGGTGAAGTTTTTCCACGCCCGCATGCGCGCGGGCGCCGTGCGCTGACCATGAGGCCCGCACCGTCATGCACCCCCGGGTGGAGCGCGTTGTCCCCAAAGCGCCCTGTCTGCCAACTGCACCCATGAGCAACCTCGTCCTCCATGACCCGCTCTGGTTGCTGGCGCTGCTCGTGCTGCCCTTGCTCTTCTGGCTGCGCGGCCGCCGCCGGGTGCCCGTGCTGCTGGTGCCCTATGCCGCCGCGTGGTATCGCCCGTCACTCGCCGCGGTGTCCCGCTGGCCGGTGGCCCTCGCGCTGACCGGACTTGCCCTCGTCATCATGGGGCTGGCCCGCCCCCAGCGCATTGAGGACAAGCGCGAGGTCCGCACCCAGGGCTACGACCTCATGCTCGCGATCGATCTCTCGGGCTCGATGCTCGCCGAGGACTACGACCGCGGCGGCGACCGCGTCAACCGCCTGCAGGCCATCAAGCCCGTCATCCAGGCCTTCATCAACGACCGGCCCGCCGACCGCATCGGCATCGTCGTCTTTTCCGGCCGGGCCTACACCCTCGCCCCGCTCACTTTCGACCATGATTGGCTCGCCCGGCAGACCGAGCGCCTCAAGGTCGGCCTCATCGAGGACGGCACCGCCATCGGCGACGGCCTGGGCGTCGCCCTCACCCGTCTCGAACAGGCCGGCCGGGAAAAGGGCGGCCACCGCCAGGGCGCGTTCCTCGTGCTGCTCACCGATGGCGCCAACAACCGCGGGTCGCTCACCCCCGCGCAGGCCGCCGAGATCGCCAGGACCCGCGGCATCCCCGTCTACACCATCGGCGCCGGCCGCGACGGCATCGTTCCCTTCCCCGTGTTCGACGACAAGGGCAACAAGATCGGCATGCGCCGCATGCTCTCCGATCTCGACGAGAGCGCGCTGCGTGACATCGCAACCGCCACGGGCGGCCACTATTTTCGCGCGGCGGACAAGGATACCGTCGAAGGCGCTTTCCGGGCCATCGACCGGGCGCGTAAAATCGAGTTTCAGGCCAAGAGCTACCTGATCACCACCGAACTGTTCCACTGGCCGGCGGCGCCCGGCCTGGTCGCGCTCGTGCTGGGCGCGCTGTTTGCCCGTTTACCCCTGCGCCGGGAGGCCGCCCCATGAACTTCGCCTGGCCTCACCTGCTCTGGCTCCTCGCCGCACCCGCCGCTCTCCTCGCATGGGAGCTGTTCCACCGCCAGCGGCTCTCGCTGGACGTCCACCCCAAGATCCTCCGCGGCGAAGCCGGTCCCCACCGGCTGGCGCTCAACCCCGGCACCCCGGCCGGCGCGGGCCACCTCCGCCCCTGGCTCGCCCTTGGCCTGGCCCTCGCCGTCGTCGCCCTCGCCCGTCCGCAATGGGGCCGGCTGGAGGAGCCCGTCTTCGACCAGTCCCGCGAAGTCATCCTCGCCGTGGACCTCTCGCGCTCGATGCTGGCCACGGACGTGAAGCCCGCACGCCTGGAGCGGGCCAAGCTCCTCATCCGTTCCCTCCTCGAAAAACTCGAGGGCGAGCGCGTCGGCCTCGTGGTCTTCTCCGGCACGGCCTTCCTGCAGAGCCCCCTCAGCGCCGACTACGAGATCCTGCGCGAGTTCCTGCCCATGCTCAGCCCCGCCTACCTCCCCGAGGGCGGCACCAACTACCGGGCCCTGCTGGAGACCACGCTGGCCGCCTTCGGCTCCGGCACCGCCGCCGACCGGTTTCTGATCGTGTTGAGCGACGGCGAGGCCACCGACGACGACTGGCAATCACTCGTGTCCGACCTGAAGAAAAAGGACATCCGTGCCATCACCCTCGGCGTCGGCACCGATGCGGGCTCGATGATACCCGATGGCACCGGCACCTTCGTCAAGGACGAGCGCGGGGCCGTCGTGCTCTCCAAACTCAACAGCACCACTCTGCGCGCACTCGCGCAGGAAACCGGCGGCACCTACCGCGACGCCAGCTCCTGGCTCGATCTGGCCGGGGTGCTCAAGGCCACGGTCGAGGCCGGCCGCAAGGGTGAATTCGTCGAGAAAAACCACGTGCGCTTCGTCGAGCGTTTCCAATGGGCCCTCGCCCCAGCCCTGCTCTGCCTGCTGCTCAGCTTCTGGCGCGAATTCCCGGTCCGCCCGAAGCCGCGCGAGCTGAAGCTGGCGCCGCCCACTGCCCCCAGCCCGCTGCCGCCGGCCGGCAAGGTGGCCGCCGTGGCCCTGCTGGTTTTCCTATCCGCTTTCCAGTTTCCGGTTTCCGGTCTCGCCGCCACCACTCCCCCTACCTCCGCTCCGCCGCCCGCGCCCTCGCCCCTTGGCAAGATCGTCGGCCGGCTCGCCCTGCAGGACCGCCGCACCGGGCGCGACTGGGCGGAACTGGGCCGCGAGACCGTGACTTGGGGGCAGAAGATCCAATCCGAGCAGCGGGCCGTGCCGGAGGGCCCGGTGCACGATGCCCTCGCCGCCGTGGATCTCGGCGCCGCCCTCGATCCCAAGACCGCCGACTGGCCGCAGCTGCGCAGCGAGCTTGAGGCCCTGCTCAAAAAACCCGACGAGCAAAAACCCCAGGACCAGCCCAAGGACCAGCAGCAGCAAAACCAGGATCAGCAACAGAACCAGCAGCAGGATCAGCAAAAACAGCCGCAGGATTCCCAGTCGCAGAACTCCGAGTCGCAAAAGCAGGAGCCGCCGTCATCGCCGCAGGATAAAAAATCCGAATCGAAACCGGAGGAGCAAAAAAAGCCGCAGCAGCAAAACTCCGCCTTCGGCAACATGCAGGAGAAAAACGAACCACCCCCGCCCCCCGGCGACAACCAGAAGGTCGGCGGCGCCCCGGAGAAAAAAGACACGGACCGGGAACCCGCCGATCCCGCCCTGGCCATGCCGCTCCAGAAACTCGACCAACTCCGCAACCAGGACTCGCCCGCCAAACTCTTCCAGCTGATGGAAGGCGAAATGAAGCCCACGCCCGCCAAAAAGGGCAAAGATTGGTGACCCCCATGCGTCTCGTCCGTCTCCTCCTCCTCTCCGCGCTCCTCCTCACCGCTGCCCGGGCACAGACCGTGCAATGGCAGACCGCCGATTCCGGTGATACCTCCGATCTGCAGCTCGTCTTCCAGGACTGCGCCCCGGAGGGCGATCCCCGCGTGCCCGCGCTCACCGATGCCACCCTCAGTTTCGGCGGCTCCTCCCAGCAGACCTCCATCGTCAATTTCAACATCTCCCGCTCCGTCGTCCTGACCTACCGCTTGCGGGCGCGCACCGCCGGCAGTGTGCAGATCCCCGCCTTCACCGTCAAAACCACCGCGGGCGACCTGCGCGTGCCCGCCTTCACCACCGGGGCGGTCCGGCAGGCGGCGGACGTCAATGTTCACGCCCGGCTGCTGCCCGGCGCCGCCACCGTCTGGGCCGGGGAGGTGTTCCCGCTCAGCTACACTCTCGATGTCGCCCGCCGCACTTTCAACCAGCTCGGCAGCGCCGTGGAGTGGAACTCCGCCCCGCTCATCGTCGAGGACTGGTCCAAGCCCGAACCCGCCGAGTTCACCACCAACGGCGAGGCCCGCCTCAACATCGTCTACAAGACCCGCGCCTACGCCAAGTCGCCCGGCAGCCTCGCGCTCAATGCCGCCGGCCAGCTCTTGAATGTCACCACCGGCACCGTTGGTTTCGGCCTCTTCCAGCAGCAGCGGGTGGAGCAGATCTCTGTCACGTCCAACCAACCGAGCATCACCGTGCGCCCGCTGCCGCTGCCCGCCCCCGCCGGCTTCAGCGGCGCCGTCGGCCAGCTCCGCCTCACCTCCAAGGTCGTGCCGGAGACGGCCGCAGTCGGCGAACCCATCACCTGGACGCTGGAACTCAGCGGCACCGGCAACTGGCCCGACCTCCCCGGCCTGCCCGCGCGGACAGTCTCACGGGATTTCCAAGTCATCCAGCCGCAGGCCAAGCGCACGCCGGCCGAGGGCAAGCTCTTCGACGTCATTCTCGCAGAGGACGTCGTCCTCGTGCCCGCCAAACCCGGCACCTACACCCTCGGCCCGGTCGAGTTTGCTTACTTTGATGTCAAATCCGGCACTTACCGGACCCTCACGACTCCGCGCAGCACGGTGACGGTCACCGTCGCCAACGCCCCGCGCTTCAATGTCACTCCCCCCGCCGATGCCAACCTGCCGGCAGCGACTGCGCAACCGCCGGAGCCGCCCGCACCGCCACCCTTGCCCGCGGCGATTCCGCGCGACCCGCTGCCCGGCAGCGAAACCGTGAACGTGCCCTTCGCCCGGCTGCGTACCCTTGGCCTGACCGCGCTCGCCCCCTTTGCGGCGCTGGCCGCATTCTGGCTCGTCCTCACCACCCGCCGCGCCCGCAAGACCGATCCCACCCGGCCGCGCCGGGAAGCCCGCGCCCGTCTCACGGCCCTCCTTGCGCAAATGCGCGCCGATGCCTCCGGCCTTTCGTCCCCCGCACACCGTCTCCTGCAATGGCAGCGCGACGCCGCGGTGCTCTGGCAAATCGACCACGCCGCCCCGCCTGCTTCCGCACTGGGTGACGCCGCTTGGGCCCGTCTTTGGCAGGAAGCCGACCGCACCCTCTACAGCAACGGGGCCGCCTTGCCCGCCGACTGGCCCGCCCGCGCCAGCTCCGCCCTGGCCGCAAAGAAGGCCCCCGGCTTCGGCCTCTGGCGCATTTTCCTTCCGCGCAATCTGCTCCCCTTCCTCGCCCTTGCCCTCGCCCTGACGTTGACGCCGGGGCTCTCCGCCGCGGATCCGGCCGCCGCCTATCGCCAGGGCGATTTTGCCACCGCCGGGAAAGTCTGGCAGCAAGCCGTGGTGCAAAAGCCCGCCGACTGGATTGCGCGGCACAACCTCGCCCTCGCCCTCGCCCAGCAGGACCGCTGGCCCGAGGCCGCCGCGCACGCCACCGCGGCCTTCGTCCAAAATCCCGTCAGTGAGGCCAGCCGCTGGAATCTCACCCTCGTCTATGAAAAGGCCGGCTATACTCCCACCGCGCTCGCTCCCTTCCTCCACCCCGGCCTGCGCCAGTTGCTCGCACGCATGGCTTCGCCCGCAGTGTGGGAATTGATCCTGGTCGGCGCGTCGGCGCTCGTCGCGCTCGCCCTCGGCTGGCTGCTGTGGACCGCCTACCACCACCGGCCGCGGTGGACCAAGGCGCTGGCCGGCACCATGCTCGTGCTGGGCGTGCTGCTCGCCGCCGCCGCGTTCACCGGGCGCGCCACCTACGGACCGGCCGCCTGCCCACAGGCCGCCTTGGTCTGGCGCGGCACCACGCTGCATTCGATTCCGACCGAGGCGGAGACGAACCAGAAAACCACGGCCCTCCCCGCCGGCTCGCTGGGCGTGATCGACCGCAGTTTCCTCGGCTGGGTCCGCCTCGCCTTCGATAACGGCCAGACCGGCTGGGTGCGCCAAGGTGAACTCGTGCTGCTCTGGAAGTGATTTTGATGCCTGTGGGAGCGAGCTTGCTCGCGGCATTGTCATGGCACTCAACCCGCGCAAAGGCTATCAGGCGTTGCGCCGCGGCCGGGTTTCCTCGGCCGGCTGTGACTATTTTCGGTCACCGCTCGTCGGCGGACCGGCTCGTTCCGGTTTTCCAGCTTTCCATATTTTTTTAAACTTGGGTTCGGCTGGGTGCGCCGCGCGGGATTGCTCGCCCCGCCATACGCTGCGTTCACCGTCAAGTATTGCCTGACCATGCCGGGAGGCGCAGCGTAAGTTTGGAAAAGCATCCATGACAAAAAAACATCGCTACGCCATCTGCGGTCTGAGCCTGCGCGGCATCTACCAATACGCGCTCCCCCTGCTCGGCCGCAATCGGGCCGGCGGCCCCAACTTTGACGATCGCGCCGAACTGGTCGCCATCCTCGACCTTGACCGCGGCCGCGTGGCGGAATTCTGCCGCCAGACCGGCCGCACCATCCCCTGGTATGCTCCGGGCGCTTTCCGCAAAATGGTGCGCGAAACCCGCCCCGACACCCTCATCGTCACCGGACCGGACCAGACCCATTGCCGTCACATCGTGGCCGGACTGGACGCGGGCTGCGATGTCATCACCGAAAAGCCCATGGTGATCGACTGCAGGCAGGTGCGCCAGGTGCAGGCGGCCGAGGCGCGCAACGGACGCCGCCTGCGCGTGGCCCACAACTACCGCTACGCCCCGCTGCACCGCCGGCTCAAGCGGCTGATCCAGTCCGGCAGGCTCGGCCGTGTCGTCAGTGTCGAGTTCACCTACAACCTCGATACCTGGCACGGCTCGAGTTATTTTTACCGCTGGAACAGCGAGCGGGCCATGTCCGGCGGCCTGAGCATCAGCAAGGGCTGCCATCACTTTGACCTCGTGAACTGGTGGCTGGGTGACGTGCCCGAGGAGGTTTTCGCCTTCGGCGGGCTCAATTACTTTGGCAGGGATGGCGCGCTGCGCCCCCGCGACGCCCGCGGCCGGCCGTTTCCGCCCGCCGAGGAGAAGCGCCGCTGCCCGGTGTTTCGCAAACACTACGCGGGAAAGTTTGACCCCGCGAGCAACGTCATCGGCACCGGCTGGGACGAGCTCTTCAGCCTCCCCTACGACCGGCAGTATCCGCCCGGCGAACGCCGCTACCTCTATGACGATGGCATCGCCATCGAGGACAGCTACAGCGTGGCCGTGCGCTACCGCTCGGGCGCGACGATGAGCTACTCCTGCAACTTCTGCACGCCTTGGGAAGGTTACATCCTCGGCCTCAACGGCACCAAGGGCCGCCTGGAGGTCGTCCACCGCTCCGATCCCGATCCGACCGGCAAGACCAACCCGGCCTCGGATGGCGGCCTCATCACCTTCTACCCGCTGTTTGGCGGCAAGCAATTGATTGAAATCCCCGCGGTGGCCGGCGGTCACGGCGGCGCCGACTTCGCCATCCAGCGCGACCTCTTCGTCCGGGAATCGGCCGAGTCACGCCAGCTGCAGCTCCTCGCCGACAGCGAAGCCGGGGCCTATGCGGTCGCCACCGGCGAGGCGGTGTGGCGCTCCGCGACCAGCCGCCGCCCCGTCAACATCGCCCGGCTCCTTGGTCGCTGACAAGGTTGTGGCGTCATGCCGCGCTGGCAGTGATTTTGACTCCTGTGGGAGCGGGCTTGCTCGCGACATCCTCATGGGACTCAGCTTGTGAGTCTCCACCCCCCGGAATTGGAATCAAGGCAAGGCCGGACTGATGAGTTCGACCTGGAGGGATTCCACCCTGAGCTCGTGCGTGAAGCGCCCCCGCTCGCGGCAGTTGATCCGCAGCCGTTCCGCCTCGTCCAGGGCCTGCCTGGCCCCCGCGTGCCGGCGTTGTTCTTTTTCCGGCCGGTGCCGGCCGGTCGTGTAGCTGGCGTATTGCGGGTCGCAAAAATCCTTCTTTTTGCCGTCGCGGCGGGTTTCCGCTTTACCGCCCGGAAGGGCGCCGTCAAAAGGGACCCCGTGGCCACGCGCAAGACCATCGGTCCAGACGAAATCCATGCCGCCATTGCCCGGATGACGGAGGCCATTGTCACCCGGCACGGACCGGCGGCCAAGCTGATGCTCCTCGGCATCGCCAACGGCGGCGTGACCCTCGCCCGGCGCCTTGCGGACCGGCTGAACCTGCCGCGCACGGGCACCCTCGACATTTCCTTCCATCGCGACGACATCGGCCGCTACCCCATCCCCAAGGAATTCAGCCCCACCGTGCTGCCCGGCGACGTGAACGGCGCCACGGTCATCCTCGTGGACGACGTGCTCTTTTCCGGCCGCACCGTCAAGGCCGCCCTCGACGAGCTTTTCGACCACGGCCGGCCCGCCACGGTCGAGCTGGCCGTGCTGGTGGACCGCGGCGACCGCCGCCTGCCCGTCGCCGCCAACTACACCGGCCTCACCCTCCCGGCGGCCGCCGACAAAAAGGTCGTCGTCGTCATCGACGGGCATGATCCCGGCAACGATCGCATCGAGGTCACCGCCAAGCCCAAACGCTGAATCATCTTCTCCGATGTCCTGGAACCGCAAAAATCTGCTCACCCTCGAGGAACTCACCCTGGCTGAGATCAACCAGGTCCACGCGACCGCCACTGCGTTCAAGCAGATCCTGGGCCGCAGCGTGAAGAAGGTCCCCGCGCTCCGCGGCAAGACCATCGTCAACCTCTTCCTGGAGCCCAGCACGCGCACCCGCCTCTCCTTCGAGATGGCCGCCAAACGCCTCAGCGCCGATGTCATCTCCTTCGACGCCGCCCACTCCAGCACCACCAAGGGCGAGACCCTCCGGGACACCGCGCAGAACATCCAGGCGCTCAACGCCGACATGATCGTGCTGCGTCACGCCGCCGGCGGCTCGCCCCTCTACCTTAGCCGCGTGCTCCACATTCCCGTCATCAACGCCGGCGACGGCGCCCACGAACACCCCACGCAAGGCCTGTTGGACACCTTCACGATGAAGGAACACTTCGGCGACCTCCGGGGCCGCAAGATTGTCATTCTCGGCGACATCCTCTTCAGCCGCGTCGCGCGTTCCAACATCCATGCGCTCGCCAAGATGGGCGCCGCCGTCACCCTCGTGGGCCCGTCCACCCTCGTACCCGACTGGTTCACCGGCCTGGGGGTGGAGGTCTCGCACGACCTGAAGTCCGCCCTCGCCGACGCCGAGGTCGTCATGCTGCTGCGCATCCAGCATGAGCGTCAGGCCAGCGGCCATTTCCCCTCGCTCGGCGAATACACCAG
>CAJBES010000112.1 GCA_903952145.1 uncultured Opitutaceae bacterium
CCGAAAAGGAAATCCTCACGTCGCGCCTCTGCGACCGCCCCTGCCGCCCGCTCTTCCCCGAGGGCTTCCTCAATGAAGTCCAGATCATGGGCCAGCTGCTCAGCGCGGATCAGCTCAACGAATCCGACATCCCGTGGAACGGACCGATCGGCTCCATTCGCGTCGGCCTTATCGACGGCCAGTTCGTCGCCAATCCCACGATTGAGCAGATGTATGCCTCGTCACTCGACCTCATCTATGTCGGCAACGAGAAGGACATGCTCATGATCGAGGGCTCCGCCGACCAGATCGCAGAGGAAAAATTCATCGAGGCCCTCGCGTTCGGCCATCAGGCCATCCAACCGATCATCGCCGCGATCAAGGAACTCGTCGCGCTCTGCGGCAAGCCGAAGGCCACCTTCGCCCTCGTCGGCGCCACGCCCGAGGCCCGCGCCATCATCGAGCGCGTCGTCCCTGCCGACCGCATTTCGACCGCCATCTTCGGCAAGGAGCGGGCCGCCCGCAACGCCGCCGTCAAGCTGCTCAAGGACGAGGCCAAGGCCGCCCTCACCGCCGAGCTCGGCGCGGACAAGTTCACCGACGTCGACCTCAACGTCGTCTTCGAGGACCTCCAATACAAGGCCTACCGCCAGACCGTCCTCACCAAGGGCGTCCGCTCCGACGGCCGCGACGCGAAAACGGTCCGCCCGCTCCTGGCGCAGGTCGGCGTCCTCCCGCGCGTGCATGGCAGCGCCATGTTCCAGCGCGGCGACACGCAAAACATCGCCCTCACCACCCTCGGGCCCACCAAGGAGTGCCAGGACATGGACGGCCTCACCGGCGGCGCGACGTCGAAGAGTTTTATCCTGCACTACAACTTCCCGCCGTTCTCCGTCGGCGAATGCGGCCGCAACAGCGGCCCCGGCCGCCGCGAAATCGGCCACGGCGCCCTCGCCGAGCGTTCGCTCGTCCCGGTGCTCCCGCCCGAGGACGTCTTCCCCTACACCATCCGCGTCACCTCCGAGATCATGGCCTCCAACGGCTCGACCTCGATGGCCTCGGTCTGCGGCGGCTGTCTCTCGCTCATGGACGCCGGCGTGCCGATCATCGCCCCTGTCGCCGGCATCAGCTGCGGCCTTATGACACAGAACGCCGCCGACGGCTCCATCGAGAAATGGGTCACGATCACCGACATTCTCGGTGAGGAAGACCATTTCGGCGACATGGACTTCAAGCTCGCCGGCACCACCAAGGGCATCACCGGTTTCCAACTGGACCTCAAGATCCACGGCCTGCCCTTCGAGATTGCCAAGACCGCGATCTTCCAGGCCCGCGACGCGCGCATCGAAATCCTGCAAACGATGCTCGCATCGCTGCCCGCGCCCCGCGCCGACCTCTCGAAATACGCCCCCCGCATCCAGACCATCCAGATCGATCCCGAAAAGATCGGCCTGCTCATCGGACCCGGCGGCAAGACGATCCGCCGCATCACCGAGACGACCGGGGCGCAGATCGACATCGCCGAGGACGACTCCGGCAAGGTTTACATCTACTCGAACAACGGCGAGGCCATGGCCCGCGCCATCCAGGAAATCGACGGCCTCTGCGGTGGTGGCGCCGGCGGTGGCGGTGGCGGTGCCCCGATCGAGATGGGCAAGATCTACACCGGTCGCGTGACCGGGGTGAAGGAGTTCGGCTGTTTCGTCGAGTGCACGCCCGGCAAGGAAGGCCTCTGCCACATCAGCGAACTCGCCGACTTCCGCGTGCGTCGGACCGAGGACGTCGTCAAGGAAGGCGACTCGATCACTGTCAAGTGCATCGGCATCGACGAGCGTTCCGGCAAGGTCCGCCTCAGCCGCAAGGCCGCGATGAAGGAACTCGAGGCGCAGAAGCAGCAGCCGCCCGCCGGCCCGGCCGACGCACCCGCTGCGCAGTAACCGTGGGACCGGACCTTGGTCCGTCCGCTTCCTGTCTCTCCAGCCGCGACTCCGGTCGCGGCTTTTTTATGGGCAAAACTGCACACCGCTTTCCGCAAGGTGGCCGCGCAGGTCCCACTGCGCGTCATTGCCGCCACATGAACGCCTTGCATCAACCGCCATTACCCCGCCTCGCGCAGTCGCTGGATGTGATGCGCCGGGACCGCCACCTCCATCCCGGCATCTGTCCGCAAGCGCACCGCACCTACCACATCAATTCCAGCAAACCAACCGCGGCTCACCGCCAGCGTCACCCCGCGTGCCGGTTCGAGGATGACCTCGCGTGATCCATCCCAGCACCGGTCCAGCAGCACTGCAAACCCCGCCAGCCGGCGGCGCTCAAACTCCCGGTGTGCCAGCCGTATCGCCCGCAGCAGGCGCTGCACCAACTCACTCCGTTCCGGCAGGGGCTGACCGCTGCCGGCATCCGCCAGCCTTCCGGCCATGCCCTGCAACGCGGGATCGGTCACCCACGGGCAGTTTGTGACGTTAAGCCCCAGCCCGACCAGCAGTGTGTGCGGGCCTCCCTGCTCCACCAAAATTCCGCCGACTTTGGCTGCGCCCACCAACAGGTCATTCGGCCAGCGCAGACGCAGTTGCCGGATTCCCACCCGGCACAGGGCCATGCGCACCGCCCAGCCAACCGCGAGGGCAAAGCCTCGCGCGGCAAATGCGTCGCCGGCATACGGCAGCACCGCCGTGAGATAGAGCCCGCCGGGATCGGAGACAAAGGTCCGTTCCGCCTGGCCGCGGCCAGCGGTCTGCTCATCCGCCCACACCGCCGACCAAGCCGGCAGGTCACGCGCCAGCGCCTGCGTCGTTGGCACAGCCACATGGTGGGTGACCACCCAGCGGGACCCGCGCCGGGCCGGTTCGCTCACCGAGTCGAGATCGGCGGTGGTCATGCAGAACCGCCCGGCCTCAGTGGCCGAGCGTGGAGAGGAAGTAGCCGGCGGCGACCGCTGTGCCGATGACCCCGGCGACATTCGGACCCATGGCGTGCATGAGCAGGTAATTGTTCTTGTCGTATTTCTGCCCCTCATTGTGGGAGACGCGCGCCGCCATCGGCACCGCCGAGACCCCCGCCGACCCGATCAGCGGGTTCACCGGATTGTGCGGCGACATCACGTTCATCAGCTTGGCCATCAGCACGCCACCCGCCGTCGAGAAGCCGAAGGCGATGACGCCCAGCACGATGATCTTGAGCGTCTCGGGCGCGAGGAAGCTTTCCGCGGCCATCGTGATGCCCACACTGGTGCCGAGGAAGATGGTCAGCACGTTGATGATCTCGTTCTGCGAGGCCTGGACCAGACGCTCCGTGACCGCACACTCGCGGAGAAAATTGCCGAACA
>CAJBES010000113.1 GCA_903952145.1 uncultured Opitutaceae bacterium
GCCAGTCAGGCTGCACAAAAATCTGGTAGGCCGCCAACACCACAGCCATAAATCCGAGCAACGCCAGCGCGCCCAGCAGGATGCGCGGTCCCGTCGGGGTGTTTGTCCAGTTCAGCACCACCCAATAGACCGCGACCATTTGCGCCCACCACAACCAGTCATGCCGGCCGAGCCATGGGACCGGGGTGATCCAGAGCACATTCACAGTGGCATAGAGCAGGAATGGGAGGAAAAGCCAGCCCGCGGGGTGGATGCGCAGTCCCGCTTCCGCACAAACCGCCCGGCCGGCCAGATGCAGCACCAGCAGAAGCCCGGTGAGCGTGCTGGTGATGACCATTGTTTCGGGCCGGTAGCCACCAAGGCAAAGCGTAGTCCACCCCAAGTTGGCAGCCAGAAGTCCCGCCTGAATCAATTCAACGACCACCAGTATCCGGGTGGTTGTGATCGCACGTGCAGTCATGCTTTCGCTCAGGCAAAAGCATTCATCCGGGGTGCGGCGATATAATAAAGCCGCGTTTGCCGGAAAATAAAAAGCACCGCCCGGAAAGGACGGTGCTTGGCGGGAAGCAAGGGATACTCAGCCCAACGGCACCGTCTGGATAGTCTTGAGGATACGTCCGGCGACCAGATACGGGTCGGCCGCGGAGTTCGGACGGCGGTCCTCCAAATAACCTTTGTAGCCGCTGTTGATGAAACTGTGCGGCACGCGGATCGAAGAGCCGCGGTCGGCGATACCGTAGGTGAACTTGTCGATCGACTGCGTCTCGTGCAGCCCGGTGAGGCGGAGGTGGTTCTCCGGTCCGTAGACGGCGATATGCTCATCCATGTGCTTGGCGAAGGCCGCCATGAGCTTCTCGAAGTAGGCCTTGCCACCGACTTCGCGCATATGCGTGGTCGAAAAGTTCGCGTGCATTCCGGAGCCGTTCCAGTCGAGCGGCGCGCTAAAAGGCCCGAGGATGGGCTTGCAACGCCACTCGATGTCAATCCCGTAGCCTTCACAAAGCCGGGCCAACAGATAGCGGGCGACCCACATCTGGTCGGCGGCGTTTTTTGAACCCTTGCCGAAAATCTGAAACTCCCACTGGCCCTTCGCCACTTCGGCATTGATGCCCTCGATGTTGATGCCGGCGTCGAGACAGATGTCGATGTGCTTCTCCACGATAGCACGGGCGACACAACCGACGTTATGGTAGCCGACGCCCGTGTAATACGGCCCCTGCGGAGCGGGGAATCCGCCCGGGGGAAAGCCGAGTGGCGAGCCATCCTTGTAGAAAAAATACTCCTGCTCAAAACCAAACCAGGTGGCCGCGTCGTCGGGGATTGTTGCCCGTGAGTTGGACGGATGCGGTGTCTTCTGATCAGGCATCAGCACCTCGCACATCACTAGCACGCCGTGCTTGCGCGTGCTGTCAGGAAAAGACGCCACGGGCTTGAGCACACAATCAGAACTCTTGCCCTCGGCTTGCTGGGTCGAACTGCCGTCGAAGCCCCACAGGGGCAGTTCATCAAGCCTTGGCAGGCTGGCGAATTCCTTGATTTGGGTTTTGCTGCGCAAGCTGGCAAGCGGCTGGTAGCCGTCGAGCCAGATGTATTCCAGTTTGTATTTGGCCATATGGGATGATGTTAGTGTGAGGATTTTGATTTAAGCACGTGCCTTTAAATTGCCCGTTATATCCTAAATGCAGCCAGAAAATAGCACCTTACATGCCAGCGGAAGCCCGAATTTTACTCATCAGTGTCATTGTGTGATTGTGCCCGGGAAGTTGTTGATTTACAGGGTTCAGTGTTAAAATAAGCTGACCTTTGCCACCATGCACGAAGCCAAAGACACTCGCCGCGCACTTGTGCACATCGGTTTCGACGGCCGGGTGCATAAGACCTTCCGCGGCCATCAGGCCCGTGAACGCTTTGAAAACGAGGTGCGTGTGCTGCGCCATCTCGAGGCGAGCGGATGCGACTTTGTGCCCAAGGTGCTCGAAGCGGATGCGGCGCAACTGAAGATGATTACCACCAGTTGCGGCTCACGCGTGGATCATTTGAACGAGGAACGCATGAAGGAACTGTTCGCCGAACTCGAACACTACGGCGTGCGGCACGACGACCCTTACCTGCGCAATGTCACTTACCGCATCGCCGACGGCCGTTTCTGTATTATCGATTTCGAACTCGCCACCCTGCTTGCAGGGCCCCCGCCCGCTAAACCTTCTCTTGATGCCACCTGATCCCATGCCCACGCCATCCCCGTTGCATAAGCTACGCTGGTCCGGTCTGACTCACCGGGGCCGCGTCCGCCCCAACAACGAGGATTCCTTTCTGGCGCTGACCTTCGATGGGCACGAGCTCCGTATCCTCGGGAAAACCGGCGAAGCCACCCAGCATCACACGGATTTTGTGTTCGCCGTGAGTGATGGCATGGGCGGCGCCAAGTCCGGCGAATTTGCCAGCCGGGTGGCCGTGGACCGGATCACCGCCCTGATGCCCAAATGCTTCCGCATGTCCGCGATGGGGCTGGCCAGCGGTTTCTCCGATGTGCTGCAGGAATTATTCACCGACATTCACCAGGTGATGCTCCGGCATGGCCGCAGTTACGAGGAGTGCGCAGGCATGGGAGCAACGCTCAGCCTCTGCTGGTTCACACCCGAGTGGATGTATTTCGGACACCTCGGGGACAGCAGGATTTACTACCTGCCCAAAGAGGGCGGCCTGACCCAACTCACCCATGATCATTCCCATGTCGGTTGGCTGCGCCGGCAGGGGAAAATCAACGAACGCGAGGCGCGGAGTCATCCGCTGCGCAACGTGCTCAACCATGCCCTCGGCGCAGGGCACCAGTTTATTGACACCCAGGTGGGCGCGGTGGGTTATCAGACCGGCGATCGTTTCCTCATCTGTTCGGACGGCCTGACCGACGGGCTCTGGGATCGGGCCCTGCAGGAATTGATTCGCGAGCCCACCCCGGCGCTGGCCGTTATGGACCCCGCCCGCCGACTGGTGGAGGCCGCGCTGGAGGCCTCGGGACGCGACAACATCACGGCCGTCGTCATCGAGACTGCGTCAGCGGAAGCATGAGTCGCCCAGGGGCATTGGATCCACCGGCAGCCTTGCTGCACCCGCCCATGACACGCCTCTTCATCTACGGCACCTTGAAGCGCGGCGGTCGCAATCACGCACATCTCGCCGGGCAGAAATTTCTCGGTGAGGCGCGCACCGCCCCGGGTTACACTCTCTACTCTCTCGAAAGCTATCCCGGCATGGTCGCGCAAGCGACCGACCGGAAAGGCGTCATTGGCGAAATCTGGGCGGTCGATGCAACTGCTCTCCTGCGCTTGGATGCTTTCGAGGGCGTGTCCGATGGGCTGTATCGGCGCGAAGTCGTTCCGTTGCTGCCACCACACGTGGGTGCACGCGTCGAGGCCTTCATCTATGTCCGCTCCCACGAAGGCAGCCGTCACCTCGGCTCGCTCTGGCCGGAGTAGCCCGATCCCGAGGCGTTGGCGCAGTCAGGACTGCAGCGCCTTTTTAGGCACGCGTTGGACCCTGACAAACTTGACGCGGAAAAGCTCGTCCATCACCTCACGAATGTCAGCCGGGATCCGTTGCACCAATTCATCCATTCCAGGCAACTTGGTCCCGGCGTCCTCCAGTTCCGCCACCAGACTTACCCCAACGGGCACCACGTCCGCACCGGCTCCACGGGTTGTCTGTTCCGATAGGAAGGTCGCCTCCTCGGCTTCACTGGGCCCGGCCGGGGCTCCTTCCTCCCCGACCGGCACCACCGCCACGGGCGCGCATGCAACCAAGGTTAGACTATTCGCTGCGAGCCGCCTGCCCAGTCTGACCTCCAAGCGATCAATCAGGCCTTTTTTTTTTCGCTGCTGTCTCCCTCCGTGACGGGAGTCTCCTCGGCCAAGGCCAGCAGTTCCTTGATCAGGCTGTCGATCGCGCGGGCGCGGCTGGCCTCCACCGCTTTGAGGAGGGTAACCTCAAAATTTATCTTTTCCGAGAGCCCCAGTTTCACGCCCCCCTCCCCTTCACGCAACCCGTCGAGCAGCCGGGTGAGTTGCTCGGTCGTCAATGACACCCCGCCCAGCGTGTCACTGCGCCCACTCTTGGCGATGGCATCGAGGAGCGCTCCGCGCACGAGCGCCTGCAGGTCGGCCAGCAACCGCACGAGGTCGCGGCCATTCGCGTCGCAGTCGTCCACGATGGCGACAATTTTCTGGTGATCACTCGCCGCCACCGCCGCCGCCAGCGCGGCTATTTTCTCCTCCGCCACGAGCCCGAAGACGTCCAGCACATCCGGCTCGGAAATCTCCCCGCCGCAAAACGAGAACATCTGGTCCAGGATGGACTGGGCGTCGCGCATACCGCCCTCCGCCATGCGGGCAATGCAGGCCAAGGCCGCATCCGTGACCTTGATTTTCTCGTCGCCCGCAATTTTCTTCAATCGCCCGACAATCAGCTCGGGCGGGATGGGTTTGAGATCAAACCGCTGGCAGCGGGAGATCACCGTGAGCGGCATCTTCTGCGGATCCGTGGTCGCAAAGACGAATTTCACATGGGCCGGCGGCTCCTCCAAGGTCTTGAGCAGGGCGTTGAACGAGCCCGCCGAAAGCATGTGCACCTCGTCAATGATATAGATCTTGTAGTTCGCCGAGGCGGGCGCGTAGGCCACCGAGTCGAGGATGGCTTCCCGAATCTTGTCCACCTGGGTGTTGGTGGCCGCGTCAAACTCGATCACGTCAAGATGCGAGCCGTCGGCAATGGCCCGGCACACGGGATCGTTCACGTCGAAGTCCGCCTTCGGGCCGCCGGCGCAGTTGAGCGCCTTGGCAAAGATGCGCGCCATCGTCGTTTTGCCCGTGCCACGCGGTCCGACCAATAGATAGGCGTGGGCGATGCGGTTGCGGGCGATGGCGTTTTTCAGCGTCCGCACCACATGGTCCTGGCCCACGACGTCGTCAAATGTCTGGGGCCGCCACTTCCGGGCGATGACTTGGTAGGTGCTTGCCACAGTGCGCTAGACCAAATCCTAACCCCACAAGCGCAAATCCAAAATAAAAATAAGTGGCCAGGCACTCCACGGCACTGGGAGGACGTCGTTGCCGTTGCTACCTTCCGGTCCTGGCGGAGTTCACGCGCCTGCTCATGCATGGCGCCTGGCCGGGGCGGACCGTAGGCCGGTCGGAAGCGCATTCAACTGCAAACTGCGGGTATTATTTCCTGTCGGCACCACCCGGACCCCGGGGCGGACGCTCCGGCCCCGCGTCCATCGGAGGCGGGATGGGCGCTTGCCCGCCCGGCGGTGGCCGGTCACCCCGGTGCCATTGGCGGTCCCGGGTCCAGCGCTCGCGCATCTCCCGCTTCATCGTCTCGAGCTTCTGCAGCTGCGCCGCGGTCAGCAAGCCCGCCACCTGCTCATGCATGCGCTCGGCCACGGCAATGGCCTCACGCGTGCCGGTCTGGCGCAGACGGCGCAGTTCTTCATCCGCCTGCTTGATGATGGGCCGGATTTTCCCCTTCTGGTCGTCGGTCAGCTCCAGTCGGTCGGACAACCGCTTGAAAATCTGCGGGGTGAATTGCTCCATCGGGGCCGGACCCCGCAGGCGCGCTTTATCAAAGTAACTCCTGGCCATGCGCAGCGAGAAAAAGCCGCCGAACACGGCGCCCGCCGCGAATACCCCTAGGAAGGCAAGGATGACTTTCCATGGACGATTCATATTAGGAGACATCGAGCAAAATGGCGGCGGGATCGTCCGTGATGAAGAACCGGTCCTCCTCCGGGACATTGTTCCGCAGCAGGGAATAGTTCGCGGCGACCCCGAGCATGGCCAGGAGACAGGCCAGGCCGAAGGCCCGCAGGGCAAAGCGTTCCAACACCGGGCTGGAGGAGGCCTGGACTGCAAAAGCCCGGGCAGCCACCCGGGTCGCAAAACCGTAGGGGGCCGTCGCGCTGCGTTCTTCGGGGGCGCGACGGACGGCGGCGGTGAGCCGCTGCCATTGGCGATGGGTTGAATTCATGAGCGTTCCTTTCTTTGTAGGTCGGCAAAGAGTTTCTGCAACTTCCGTCGCGCGCGAAATGCCCTGACTTTGACCAGCGAGCTGTTCCATCCGGTCAGCTCACTGATCTCAAGGATCGTCTTTTGCTCCAAGTCGAGCAGCCGGATGACGAGCTGGTCGTCGGGTTTGAGCTGGTCGAGGAGTTTGTGCACGAGTTCGCGGGCCTCCAGGGCATCGTCCGGCGCCACGTCGTTTTCGTTGGTCAGCACGTTGTCGAGCACCTCCGCTTCCTTCTCCGAAAGATCCGCCCAGCGGAACTCCGGCCGGCGTTTCTGAGCTCGCAGCTGATCGATGCAGGTCGTGACCGCAATGCGCGACACCCAGTGCGAAAAGGGCACGGTCCCCTGATACTGTTCGAGGCGGGTGAACATTTTCAGAAAGATATCCTGAGCAAGGTCTTCCTCGGCCACCCGGCGCGGCAGGTGGGAACGCACGATACGGATGACGAGAGGATAAAGGTGCTCCACCAGGTTGCGGGCAGCCAACTGTTCCCGCTTGCGCACACGCTCAAGGCAGCCGGGCAGGTCGAACGCCTCGTTTTCAGACATGGGACAATGGAGACAAACGCATACACCGGTAGCAAGACGCCACTGCCGCACCTATGGTTACGTCGATGATATCACGAAAATCCCATAGCCGGCTTGACGATTCACCTCATTCAAGCCTGACTCGGCGCAGTGATGCGAATTCAGCTGCAGGCTCTGCGACTTACCACCGCGCACGGTCCTTAACCGCCGTTGACGGCTGATCGTGCGTCTCCGCCTGCCTTGATTGTCCACCGCGTTATGCGTGTGTTTGCCAGACCGCTTCCCGACTTTTCTCTTCCCTCCTGTTTTCGCCATGCAACCTGCGCCCATTACCAAATACCGCCCTTTCCCTGCCATTGCCCTGCCCAACCGCCAGTGGCCCACCCGCGTCCTCACCCGCGCCCCCCTCTGGTGCAGCGTCGACCTCCGCGACGGCAACCAAGCCCTCGCCCAACCGATGAGCGTCGAGGAGAAGCTGGAGTACTTCGATCTGCTCGTCAAAATCGGCTTCAAGGAGATCGAGGTCGGTTTCCCCTCCGCCTCACAGATCGAGTTCGATTTCTGCCGTCGCCTCATCGAGGAAAACCGCATCCCCGGCGACGTCGCGATCCAGGTTCTCTGCCAGTGCCGCGAGGATTTGATCATCCGCTCCTGCGAGGCGATCCGCGGCGCCCGGCACGCCATCTTCCACCTCTACAACTCCACCTCGCCTTCGCAGCGCCAGCACGTGTTTAACGCCACCCGTGACGACATCAAGGCCATCGCCGTGCAAGGCACGAAGTGGGTGAAACAGCATGCCGCGGCGCTGGTCGCAACCGGCACCCAAATGCGCTTTGAATACTCACCCGAAAGCTTCACCAGCACAGAACTCGAGTTCGCCCTCGAGGTTTGCGAGGCGGTCACCGACATCTGGAAGCCCACGCTCAAGAACAAGATCATCCTCAACCTTCCGGCCACCGTGGAATACGCCACGCCCAATATCCACGCCGATCAGATCGAGTGGATGGCCACCCACCTCACGCGGCGCAACCGCACTCTCATCTCGCTGCACACCCACAATGACCGCGGCACCGGCATCGCCGCCACCGAGCTCGCCCTGCTCGCGGGCGCCGACCGCGTCGAGGGCACGCTTTTTGGCAACGGCGAGCGGACCGGCAATCTCGACATCGTCACCGTCGCATTGAACCTCTACACGCACGGCATCCATCCCGGCCTTGATTTCAGCGACATCAACGGCATCCGGGATGTTTACGAGCGCTGCACCAAGCTGGAGGTGCCCGCCCGCGCACCTTACGCCGGCGAACTCGTCTTCACCGCCTTCAGCGGCTCGCATCAGGACGCCATCAAGAAGTCCTGGGACAAGCAAAAGCCCGGCACCCCTTGGGACGTCCTTTATATCCCCATCGATCCCGCCGACATTGGCCGCAGCTACAAGGCCATCATCCGGATCAACAGTCAGTCTGGCAAGGGTGGCGTCGCCTACATTCTGGAACACCAATTCGGCTATACGCTGCCCAAGCTCATGCACAAGGAGATCGGGCGCATCATCAACGACCTTGCCGACGCCACCGGCCGCGAACTCTCTGCGGCCGAAATCCACGACGCCTTTCAGGGCGAATACCTCGCCCGCACGTCTCCCATCGTGCTGGAGCATTTCAAGAGCAGCGAACGCGATGGCGCAGTGACCTGCAAAGCCAGCCTCACGCTGGAAGGAAAGGCGCACCGGCTGGTGGCCGAGGGCAACGGCCCGATTGACGCCTTTGTGCGGGCCCTTGGCACCATTCCCCTGCCCAAGTTCGAGGTGCTCAGCTACGCGGAGCACTCGCTCGGCAAGGGGGCCGAGGCCCGGGCGGTCAGCTATATCCAGATCAAGACCGAGCGCGGGCGCTCCCTCTTCGGCGCCGGCATCGACACCAACATCGAACTCGCCTCCATCAAGGCCATCGTCAGCGCCCTTAACCGCGCGCTCGCGAAATCCTGAGACCTGGCCCAAGGTTTCGCCGGATGATCTACACCCCCGCGAAGCCACCGCTGACCGGCGAAACCCTTGAAACCCTCACCGCGCGACTCCGGGAGCGCGGTGAGCCGGCATTTCGTGCGCAACAGATCCTCGGATGGATCTACAAGAAGCGCGCCCGTCGGTGGGACGACATGACCAACCTCTCCAAGCCGCTACGCCTGTGGCTGGACGAGACCTTCGAACTCATGCCGGTTGCGCTCGTGTTGAACCAGCAATCCGAGGACATCACTGACAAACTTCTGTTGGAGCTTGCCGATCGCTCGCTGATCGAGACCGTGATCATCCGCGCCCCGCAGGAAGGCGTCGGCCTCGATCACTCGCGCAAGACCATCTGCATTTCGACCCAGGTGGGCTGTGCGATGGGCTGCACGTTTTGCGCCTCGGGCCTGCTCGGCCTCAAGCGCGACCTGAACGCCGGCGAGATCGTCGCCCAACTCCTCCAGGTCTGCTACCGCGAGGATGCCCGCACGCCGCGTGCCCGCATGGAGCTCGCCTCCTTCGACAACATCGTGGTCATGGGCATGGGCGAACCCCTCGCCAACTACGACAACATCATCCGGGCCCTCACCATCGTGAACGCGGACTGGGGTCTCGGCTTCGGAGCCCGCCGCATCACGCTTTCGACCAGCGGCCTCGTCCCAAAAATCCTCCAGCTGGCCGAGGAACCGCTCGGCCTCCGGCTGGCGATTTCGCTTCACGGTGCCACCGACGAGGTCCGCGAGAAAATCATGCCCGTCAACCGGGCTTACCCACTGGCACAGCTGCTTCCGGCCATCCGGTCCTTCAGCGAGAAGCACGGCCGCATGGTCACGCTCGAATTCATCCTTATCGCGGAGGTCAATGACGCGCTGGAGCAGGCCGAAAAATTACGCGACATCGCCCTCGATCTTCACGCACACGTGAACCTCATTCCCTATAATCACGTTGAGGGCCTGGCCTGGCAGCGGCCATCGATCACCCGGCAGGAACGCTTCGCCGACATTCTGCGTGCAGCCCGCGTCTCCGTCACACTCCGCCGCGAGAAGGGTCACGACATCGACGCCGCCTGCGGCCAGCTCCGTCTCAAAACCGAAAAAGAACGCGCACCTGCCAGCGTTTGAGCCCGGCCTCCAGCAGGCCTGGCGGTGCGCTCATCCACCGGCCAACACCGGTCGGAATCCAGCTTGGCTGAGGATGCGCGCAATTTCTTCCCGCTTGTCCCCTTGCATTTCTATGTTGCCGTCCTTGACGGTGCCGCCACAGCCGCACGCGGCGCGCATCTGCTTGGCCAACTGCTCCTTCTCCGGCAGCCCGATACCGGTGAATCCGGTGACGAGCGTGACGGTCTTGCCCCCGCGACCGGCGGTGGTCCGCTTGATATCCACACGGCCGCGGTTCCCGGGTGGCAGGACCGTCGGCTTCATTGCCTCCGATCCGGAGCCCACCCTCATCGGCGATGGGATCGACGCAGGGAATCCCGCACTGCTAAGATCCGCAAAGGGATTGTGACCCAATCCTTGGCCCCCACCCAACGATACTTTGTCGTTGTTGTTCATATTAGGGCCGAGGTTTTGCGGTCCGGCCGCCACATGCTCCCACCGGGATATCGCTTGCCCCGCCCAGCCACATCAGCGCCTTGTCATAGCTCCTGCGCTCGATGAAATGAACAAGTTGCGGGTGCAGTGCCGATCGCCCTTCTTCAAGCAAAGTATCCAGGCGCACCATCGCCTCAGCAATGAGCTGGCCATCAGTTCGCTTGATGCCGTCAAACAACGAGATAAGGGCTGCTTTGATATGGGTCTCCATGGCGGGGTGATGCAAAAACTAATCCCTCTGCTACGGCCCTTAAGCGTGTTTGCAATCCTTCGGTGCATGGCCGCACCACCATTGTGTCCAAGGGCCTATCGTGCTGGCGTCCGATGCAACTATCACGCATAGCCTTCCCCGCGGATGTTCCCTTACATGTTCCGCGCCCATGTGCCCTCTTAATCTTCCATGAGCAATCTATCACTTCCCAACCACGCCAATGCCGCGCTCATCGAGGCCGCCTACAAGTCTTGGCTGGAAAATCCCGACTCGGTCGACCCGACCTGGCGCGCCTTTTTCCAAGGCTTCACCCTGGGCCATGGCGGCGGTTCTCTCTCCGCTCCGGCGGTCGCCAGCGCCGGTGTGTCCATCATTGACAGTCTCAAGCAATCCCATGTCCACCATCTCATCGCAAGCTACCGGGCCCTCGGGCACCATGAGGCTCATGTCAATCCGCTGGGCGAACCACCCCCGCCCTATCCCAAGCTGACCCTGGCCCAGTTGTCGCTTGGCGAGGAGGATCTCGGCACCAGCTTTGACATCGGCACCTACCTGGGCGGCGGCCAGATGACACTGCGGGATATCCTGTGCTCCCTCCGTCTGACCTACTGCGACCGGATCGGCGTCGAGTTTACCCACATTCAGGACGTGGAAGTCCGGAACTGGCTGCAGGAGCGCATGGAATCCACCCGCAATCAGCCTGATTTTTCCCCGGCCGAACGGATCCGCATCCTGCGCCGGGTGCACAAGGCGGAGTTGTTTGAGCGGTTCCTCCACACCAAATACGTCGGCCAGAAGCGTTTTTCGCTGGAAGGTGCCGAAACCATGGTCGCGGCGGTGGACACCATCATCGAGCACTGCCCCAACCTCGGCGTCGAGGAAGTCGTCATGGGCATGGCCCACCGCGGCCGGCTCAACATCCTGACCAGCATCATGCGCAAGCAGTTCGACGTGCTCTTCGAACAGTTCTCCGAGAACTACGTCCCCGACACTGTTGGCGGCGATGGCGATGTAAAATACCATCTCGGCTACGAGGCCGTCCTCGACACTGCCTCCGGGAAAAAGGTGGAGGTCCGCCTCGCGGCCAATCCCTCCCACCTTGAAATCGTCAACCCGATCGTCGAGGGCAAGGCCCGGGCCCGCCAGCGCATGCGCGGGGCCATCGCGGAACGGCACCGGGTGCTGCCGCTCCTCATCCACGGCGACGCCGCCTTCGCCGGTCAGGGCATTGTGGCCGAGACCCTGAATTTCTCGCAACTGCCCGGCTACAAGACAGGCGGCACCCTCCACCTCGTGGTCAACAACCAGATCGGCTTCACCACCGAGCCCCGCGACTCGCGCTCCACCCTTTATTGCACCGACATCGCCAAGATGATCGAAGCCCCGATTTTCCATGTGAACGGCGACGATCCCGAGGCCGTGTGCCACGTCGCGCGCCTCGCCCTGGAGTTCCGGGTGAAGTTCCAGCGTGACGCGGTCATCGACATGGTCTGCTACCGCAAATACGGCCACAATGAAACCGACGAGCCCGCCTTCACCCAACCCCTCCTCTACAAGAAAATCGCGCAGCACCCGCCGATCTCCACCGTGTTTGGCCGCAAGCTGGCGGCCGACGGCACCATCACTGCAGGTGAGTCCGACGCCATCCGCGCCGAATACTCCGCCACCCTCGAGCTCAACTTGGAAAAAGCCCGCGCCGCCGAATCAGCCAAAACCACCGGACGCCTCACCGCGGCGGAAGCCCGAAAGTTCGTGGGTTCCACCGCTGTCTTCCAGCCGGATTTCCATTTTACCCCCGTTTTGACCGGCGTTCCCTCCGAGATGATCGAGCGCCTCGTGCGCGGCCTGACCACCCTGCCCGAAAACTTCCGGCCGAACCCAAAGATCAAACGTTTTCTCGAGGCCCGGGCCAGGGCGCACCGCGAGGGCGGCCCGATTGACTGGGGCTTCGCCGAGGCCCTCGCCTTCGGTTCGCTGGTGCTCGAAGGGATTCCCCTCCGCCTCAGTGGACAAGACTGCGAGCGCGGCACCTTTAGCCACCGCCACGCCGTGCTCCACGACATGGAGACGAACGAAACCTATGCGCCCCTGAAAAACCTTGCTCCCGACCAGGCGATTTTTTGCGTTTATAATTCCCTCCTCTCCGAGGCCGCCGTGCTGGCGTTTGATTACGGCTACTCGCTCGACTACCCGAACATGCTCTGCATCTGGGAGGCCCAGTTTGGCGATTTCGCCAATGGGGCCCAGGTCGTCATCGACCAGTTTCTCGCCGCCGGTGAATCCAAGTGGCAGCGCACGAGCGGGCTCACCCTGCTGCTGCCGCACGGCTACGAGGGGCAGGGCCCGGAGCACTCTTCCGCCCGCCTCGAACGTTTCCTCCAACTTTGCGCCGAGGACAACATGCAGGTCGCAAACATCACCACCCCCGCCAACTTTTTCCACGCACTCCGCCGTCAGGTGAAACGCGACGTGAAAAAACCCCTCATCGTCATGGCGCCCAAATCGCTCCTGCGCCATCCCGCCGCCGTCTCCCCGCTCGCGGAGTTCACCACTGGCGCTTTTCAGGAGATCATCGACGATTTCGCCTTCCCGGCAGGCCCCGCTCCCGCTGGCGCTCCCCTGCCGCCGAAGCTGCCCCCGCCCGAACGCCTCATTCTCTGCTCCGGCAAGGTTTATTATGACCTGGTTGATTACCGCGACCGGCACCAACCTTCCGCCACGGCCATTGTGCGGCTTGAGCAGCTCTATCCGCTGCATCAGAAACGCCTCGCCGCCATCGCGAAGAAATACGGCCCGGCTAGGCTGATCTGGTGCCAGGAGGAGTCCCAGAACATGGGCGCTTGGAGCTTTATCGCCCCACAGCTCGAAGCTGTCTTCGGTCGCGCGGCCCTTTATGCCGGACGCGATGCCTCCGCCTCACCTGCTGTCGGTTCGTTGGCACTTCACAAACACGAGCTCGCCGCTTTCCTCCAGGAGGCCTTTACTCTCTGATCGAGTTAAAACCCGCACCTTCCCACCTTCCTTCTCACCATGGCCCTTGCAGTCAAAATCCCGCCGATGGGCGAATCCATCAACTCCGGTGTGCTCGCCAAGTGGCACGTCACTGACGGCGCTGTAGTCCAGAAGGACCAGCCCTTGTTTGAACTCGAGACCGACAAGATCACCGTGGAAGGCACGGCGGAGGCTGCCGGCAGGATCTCCCTTCAGGTCACAGCCGGCACCGAGGTGAAAATCGGCGCCGTCGTAGCCACCATCGATACTGCGGATGTAGCCGGGGCCGCTGGCCCCGGTCCGGGCTCCGCGAGCCCGGTTACAACGGTTGCGAAGAGCGCCGAAGTCTCCCCCGCCGTCCGCCGGCTCGCCGTTGAAACCGGCATCGATCCCGCCACCGTCAGCGGTTCCGGCAAGGCCGGTCGCGTCACCAAGGGCGACATGCTCGCCTCCGCCACAGCGAAACCCGCCGCGCCTGTGGCGCAGCCGCCGGACGAGCCACGCCGTAGCTCGCAGAGCGAAGGCGGGCCCACGCCCTCGCCCATCGCCCCGAGCCTCTCGCCTGCGCCGGGCGGCCGCCAAACCCGCAAAAAACTCAGCCCGCTGCGCAAGCGCATCGCCGAGCGCCTGGTCCAGGCCCAGCACGAGGCCGCCATGCTCACCACCTTCAACGAAGCGGACATGTCCGCCGTCATCGGGCTGCGCAAAAAATATCAGGACGATTTTGTCGTGAAAAACGGGGTGAAGCTCGGCTTCATGTCCTTCTTCGCCAAGGCTGTCGTGCAGGCCTTGCAGGAGGTGCCCGCCCTCAACGCCCAGCTGGCCGGCGAGGAGATTGTCCAAAACCATTACTATGACATCGGCGTCGCGGTCTCGACCGAAAAGGGCCTCATGGTCCCGGTCATCCGCGACTGCGACCAGCTTGGCATGGCCGGCATTGAAAAAAACATCGCCAACCTCGCCCAACGCGCGCGGGAGGGGAAGATCACCCTTGCCGACCTCGAGGGGGGCGTCTTCACCATCACCAACGGCGGGATCTTCGGCTCGATGCTCTCGACCCCCATCCTCAATGCCCCGCAGTGCGGCATCCTCGGGCTCCACGCCATCAACGACCGGCCGGTCGCCGTCAATGGCCAGGTGGTCATCCGCCCGATGATGTATCTCGCCCTCAGCTACGACCACCGTCTGGTGGATGGCAAGGATGCGGTCACCTTCCTCCTGAAGGTGAAACAGGTCATTGAGGATCCGACGCGCCTCATCCTCGGCCTCTGAAGCTTCCCATGTGGTCACAGCCGCCAACGGAGGGAGCTTAGCCTCACTCATCTCTGTTATCTCCGTTTCCTTCTGTAAAAATGTCCGCCTCACAATCCTTCGATCTCATCGTCATCGGTGCCGGTCCCGGCGGCTATGTCTGCGCCTTCCGGGCCGCCCAGCTCGGCCTCCGGGTTGCCCTCATCGACAAGCGCGCCGTCCTCGGCGGCACCTGCCTGAATGTCGGCTGCATTCCCAGCAAGGCCTTGCTTCATTCCTCCGAGCAGTATGCTTTCGCCAAACGTCACGCCGCGACGCACGGCATCAAGCTCGGCTCCGTCGAACTCGACCTGGCCGCCCTCCTCAGGAAAAAGGACGACGTCGTCACCAAGCTCACTGCCGGCATCGCGCAGCTCGCCAAGGCCCGCAAGGTCACCGTCATCACCGGCATCGCATCCTTCGTTTCCGCCAACACGATTGAGGTCGCTGGGGACGCGACGCCTTCGTCGCGTCAAACCTTCACCGCCAAGCACATCGTCATCGCCAGCGGCTCCGCGCCCGTCGAGCTGCCGTTCATGCCGCTTGACGGCTCGACCATCGTCTCGAGCGACCATGCCATCGCCTTCACCGCCGTGCCGCCAAAACTCGTCGTAGTCGGCGGCGGTGCCATCGGGCTCGAGCTTGGCTCCGTCTGGTCGCGCCTCGGCAGCGCAGTCACCGTGGTTGAGTTTCTGCCGAAGATCATCGCCAATTACGATGACGACATCGTCCGAAATTTCGCCCGCCTGCTCACCAAGCAGGGCCTGAAGATCGAGACCGGGGCTAAAGTCACGGGCTTTGCCCAAGGTATGCTGACCGCCGAACGCGACGGCAAAAAACTTGAATTTCCCGCCGACAAGGTGCTCGTAGCCGTCGGCCGCCGACCTTTCACGGACGGTCTCGGCCTCGAACGAGCCGGCATCCAACTGGACGAAAAAATGCGCATCACAGTCGATGCCCGGCTCATGACCACCGCGCCGGGTGTCTGGGCCATCGGTGATGTCATCGCCGGCCCCATGCTTGCCCACAAGGCCGAGGAGGACGGCGTCGCCGTGGCCGAATGGATCGCCGGCAAGGCCGGCCACGTGAACTGGAATCTGGTCCCGGCCATCGTCTACACCGATCCGGAGGTCGCAGCGGTCGGCCTCGGCGAAGACGGCGCCAAGGCGCAGGGCATCGCGGTCAACGTCGGCCGTTTCAACTTTGCCGCCAACGGTCGCGCCATCGCGGCCGACGCCACTGACGGCTACGTCAAGATCATCGCCGATGCGAAAACCGACAAGATCCTCGGTGCGCAGATCCTCGGCCGCGGCGCCAGCGAACTCATCAGCGAAGTCGTGACGCACATGGAATACGGCGGCAGCGCCGAGGATCTCGGTCGCACCATCCACGCGCACCCGACGATGAGCGAAGCCGTGAAAGAAGCCGGGTTGGCAGTGAGCAAGAGTGCGATCCACGCATTGTAGTTAAAAATGTAGGGCGGGGTCTCCGAACCTCGCCTGGGAGCGCGACCAGCCTGCCCTCCGTAGGCCGGGCGAAGGAGGGCCCTCGGTCGCAATCAAATGCACTTCCTTTCGATCCCGAGAAAGAGAAAGATAAAGAGAACGAGAAAGATTGGATTCTAGCGCAGCGAAGGGGAGAAGGCGGGGTTCGGACCTGCCCTCCGTAGGCCCGGCGAAGGAGAAATCCCCGCCCTACACCTTGACCGCCGCCGGCCGCAAATTGCCGCGCGTCAGCGAGGCAAAGACCCCCACCACGCACAGTGCGGCCGAGATAGCGAAGGCCAGGTGCATCGCC